>JALVLD010000194.1 GCA_027033525.1 Candidatus Dojkabacteria bacterium | reverse complement strand
TATTCCTATGGTTATCATAGGTTTTATTTATATGGATTTAATCGGTTATAGACTTCTTCCTAATAAATTCCCTGTTAGTCAGCTGGTTAGACAAAATGCTCGGCAATATGTCATAGAAGCTAAAGTAGTAGAAAACTCCCCTTTGATAGGCAAAACTATCAAAGAAGCCAACTTAAGAAATTTGCCCGGTTTATTTTTATTTCAAATTTTACGTGGTAATACTATTTTAAAAGCTGTCTCAAATGATACTATAATCTTAAAAAATGATATTTTATTCTTTGCCGGTGATACTCAGTCAATTGCAAATCTTTTACAAGAACATAAAAGCCTCAGAATTCCTTATGTTGGTATGTTTGCAAGAAAGAAAAATATTGATTTAGTTGAAATTGTTATCTCTGAAAATTCTTATCTCTCAGGCAAAACTTTAAAAGAAGAAAATTTCCGCGCCAAATATGATTCAACTGTTATAGCAATACACCGCAATGGTGAACGTATCACAGGAAAATTAGGTACTATAAAACTCCGTCCCGGTGATGTTTTGTTATTATTAGCAGGTGAAAAATTTTATGAATTAGCAAGTAATACACGTGATTTTTACATTATCTCAAAAGTCAAAGAAATTAGAAAAATTGAACCTTGGAAAGCTGCATTCTTAGTTGGTGGTACTATACTTGTGATTTTACTTGCTAGTTTTAGACTTATAAATTTCTTCTTAGCCTTAGTCGTATTTATTAGTATTTTGGTATTATTAAAAATCGCTAATCCCAAGCAATTGGCAAAAGACATTGATTATGATTTAGCTTTTATTATTGTTATGGCTATGGCTCTTGGTTTGGCAATGATAAAAACAGGCGTTGCCGAAAGTCTTGCAAATCTTATTATAGACATCTTTAGTCCATTAGGAAATGTAGGAATTTTGGCAGGCATTTTTATTGTCACGTCCTTTGTCGCCGCTTTTGCCACTAGTAAAGTTTCTGTCGCTATCCTTTTCCCTATAGCTCTCACTATTGCTAAAGACCTTAATGTTTCTTATATAGCTTTTGTTTTAACTGTTTCTTTTGCTTCTGCTGCCAACTTTATGACCCCTATTGGCTATCAAACTAATACAATGGTCTATGGTCCAGGTGGATACAAATTTAAAGACTTTCTGAGAATAGGAACACCACTTACTGTGATATATGGCGTAATTACTGTGATTATCCTTTATTACAAATATCTAAACTGAAAAAAATGAACAAGCAACAAAAAGAAAACTTATTGCTCAAAATCATTAATTTAGCTCTCAAAGCAGGTGATGAAATTTGTAAAATTTATAATTCAGATTTTTCTTTTTATGAAAAACAAGACAAATCACCACTCACTGAAGCTGATTTAATATCAAATAAAATTATTATTGAAGGTCTTAAACAAACAGAATTTCCTGTTATCTCCGAAGAAACTGAACTCCCTCCTTATGACGAAAGAAAAAAATGGGACATCTTTTGGTTAGTAGACCCACTTGACGGAACTAAGGAATTTATAAAACGCTTAAATCAATTTACTGTTAATATTGCTCTGATTATTAATGAATTACCTGAATTAGGTGTGGTTTATGTTCCGGCTGAAAAAACATTGTATTTTGGAGACATAGATTTAGGTGCTTACAAAATTATCAATCCCCTACCCCATTATGACGATTATAAACAACTTTCAAGAGATGTTATCTTTTTACCCGTTGAATTTAATGCCCCTTTAGGTGTTGTTGCCAGTAAATCGCATCTTGATGACAAAACTAAACAATTTATACAAAGTTTACAAAAGCAACACAAAGACCTTAATGTGTTTCATTTAGGAAGCTCTGTTAAATTTTGTATACTTGCCGAAGGTAAGGCTCATTTTTACCCTCGTTTCGCTCCTACTTATGAATGGGATACAGCCGCAGGACACGCTATCTTACGTGCTACTGCAGGAACTGTTATGGATTACGAAACTAAAGACGAACTTAGATACAACAAGGAAACACTTCTAAACCCTAGTTTTATAGCTTATAGAAATGGTTAAATTTAGGGCGTGCCCCGCACCTTGTGGCACTAACGCCGAGGCAGGCATTTCCCTCTTTTTTAAAAGGGGGCTAGGGGGATTCTCCCGCCTGCCTCGGCGAACGCCACAAGACTGCGGGTCGGTCTACGGCTGCAATTCGGCTCGGCTGTGGCAAGCGGT
>JALVLD010000193.1 GCA_027033525.1 Candidatus Dojkabacteria bacterium | reverse complement strand
GGAAGCCATCTCCTGTCTCATCCGCCCGTCCCCAAGCAATTTCACAATAGCCCTCGCAAACCCCTCCAAATCATCCCTGTCCACCAAAATCCCGCTCTTGCCGTCAACCACCACCTCAGGAATCCCTCCAACCCGACAGGCAACAACCGGCGTACCCAAAAGAAGCGCCTCAGCAAACACCAGCCCAAACGATTCCTGCTTGGAAGCGCTCACCAAAACCTGCGCCCCCTTAATAAACCCATACGGATAATCCCGCATAAGCCCGGTAAAAATCACCCTATCAGCAATCCCCAAATCCACAGCCATCGCCCTAAACCTATCAACATCCCCCTTGCCCATCACGAGCAACTTAACATCACTAACCTCTTTTAACACCAATGCAAACGCCTTCAACAAAAAATCAATCCTCTTCCTCTCAACCAGAGACCCCAGATAACAAATATACCTCTCACCCTCCCCAATCCCATACTTAGCCAGTCCTTCCCAATCCACCTTATGACCCTTAAACCTATCAACATCAATCCCGTTATACACCACCTCAATCGGCGGACGAACATTTAAAAACTCCAGAAACCGCTTATTCGCATAAGAAACCGTTATAATCTCATCCGCAAACCACGAAAAATAGCGAATAGAAGAGACAAACTTCTTCCACCACGCCATCTCCTCAATAGGCAAAATCTCACCGTGATAATGATAAACCCCCTTTACCCCCATCCTCCTCAACTGCCTATAAAACCCAAAAAAAGAATTAAAATCGCAAAAATGCGTATCAACCACATCCGCCTTAAAATCAGAAACCACCCCAAGCAAGCGCCTCACACCCTCTTTAGTGCGCCAATCACTATCCACAACAAACACATCCCCAACCTCAGCAATCGCATCGCCAACGCCCTTATCCTCTATCTTCGGAAACACAAACCCCGCCCTACCGCCCCCCTCACGCACACGCCTGCCCAACTCAATCATAAAATCCTCAAAACTCCCGTGTTTAGCCAAACGAGAATTGAAGATGAAGAGAAATCGCTTCATATTTGCCTCTATGTAAGATTACAACTTTCAGATTCCCTTAAGGAAACCAATAAAGGGTCCTATATCCGTAAAAATGCTTTCTAAAACACAATAAAACGCCTTTAATTTATATGGCGTATTATAAAAATACTTCCGCGCTAAGTCCCAGAGGTGTTCAGCATACACTCTCCGCAACTCAGAATTTCGCATATAATATTTTTTCCACTTATGCATAAAAAACAAAGTGTAATCTATCCATGCATTACCCATCTTTCTTGTGGAATTTGAGCCATCTAACCTAACTCTATAGATCACTAGCGGTGTATTTACATAGCAAGTTTTTGGCCGATACTTTAGGATCTGTAAACAAAAATCCCAATCTTCTCTACTTGCCAAACGGGGATCGAACAATATATTCTTCTCCAAAAGAAACATCTTTTTAACTACTACCTTATTGGGGCTCCCTATTCTATCTTCGATGAGAAATTGCTTGAAAAGGTCTTTTTCGAAGTCAATTTCCCTCTTGCAAAGCTCTCTTTTTAAAATCTTATTTGATAGATCTATCTCATCTCTATAATTATCAGTAAACGCAAATTCAAAGTCCGAACAAGTTGAAAATATAGACATCAAAAACTCGGGCAACCACACATCATCCGCATCTAAAAAAGCAATATACTCTCCCCTTGCTTCTTTTATCCCCTTATTCCGTGCGGCGGAAACGCCTTGGTTTTCCTGATAAAAATATCTAACCACCCCTTTCTCAATATACGGCCTTAACACTTCTTCCGTATTATCGGTTGAGCCATCGTTGACAACAATAATCTCGTAATCCCTATACGTCTGCGCAAGTACCGATTCTATTGCATCCTTGATAAATTTTGCTCCGTTATATACCGGAATTATTACGCTTATCATATAATTCCACATATTTCTCTACAGCTATATCCCAAGTATAGTTGCTTCTAATGAAATCTATAGACTCTCTATGAATAGACACTGGTTTATCCAACAACTCAATTACTTTATTTGCAAAGTGGTACTCATCATATACGATATGCACATTGGAAGGAAGGGGCATCTCAAAACCTTCAACAGTCTCTGGATAACACACTATATCTTTACCTAAGGCCATGGCTTCCAGTAACTTATTTTTAATCCCCCCTCCTAATCGGATTGGAGCAATATAAATATGTGCATTCGCTATAAATGGCCTAATATCTTCTACTTCACCTACAATTCTAATGCGCTCGGACTCTAAGGACTTCAATTTATCCGCATTACGTCCAACCAAATACAAAACCACATCATCATTCTTAGCAAGAATATTTGGATATATATCCGACAAGAAATGCGATACAGCCTTACGATTCGGAGGATAATCCATATTCCCAGTGAAAAGAAGCGACCTTGGAATAACCTCGGAAACATTATAATTATAATCCAGAAACAAACCACTAACCCCATTTGGAATCCATACAAGCTTACTCCGAAGAATAGCAGGATAATCCGCCACCTCGCTATATCCTACTAGGATCGTCTTATTATATTTCCTAATCAAGTCTAATTCATAACGCCTAAGCATCTGCACAAAATATAAGGCTTTTACGGAAGGGCTGGTCCTAAACCATCGTTTTTGTGCCAACCACCATGAATCCCCTATATCCCAGAGAAAAAGAGCATCCAAATGTAGACATTTTTTCCCATACAACCCTACAGAGCCAATATAGAAATCAAAAACGTGAACAATATCGATATCTATAAGGGGAATACACATATTTATCTTTTCCCAGATAGTTTTTAAAAAATCATCGGCATAAAGCAAATAATTATATACTGGTTGAAATTGAGAATAACAATACAATTTCTGTATCAATGAAGGAACTATATCAAGCTGAATAGGATAAATACTACCAAATAAATTAAAAACATAATCCGGCAAAGTACCTCTAGTCAACGGGAAATAAAATAGCCGATAATTTTTCTTTAATCTATCAAAGATATTGATCAACCTGATAGACTTCCCGCCAAAAACCGAATTTGGAATATTGCCATCTATAATAACTACATTTTTCATATACTATCTCGCTTCAATATATATACTGACTTATTCACGATTTTCATTTGTGATAAATTCCGCACCGTTATATACTGGAATCATTGCACTTACTTTGGGCATAATGGATGTCCTTCAATTCATCTATAATAAACCTATACACCATACGAACCCACTGTAGCCCCTATTCTATCTTTAAGATTCTCCTTAAATAAATCCATTTTATTTGGCTTCCACAACAATATATTGAAATGATTCAAGTTAAATGAAACTTTTTTTATCTCATTCGACCGACAGGTTAATATTACTGGCTTATTTTGAGCCATACCATAACCTGCTTCAAAATAGGCATTTTGCTTCTGACCAGTCAGATCCACGATAAGAAAATTAGACCTTTTAATCTCACTTAAGATTTTGTCCACAATATCATCATTGTGATGAAAATCTGAAATCACATAAGCATCATATCCCATTTGAGAACACACCTCCTTTACAACCGATCTATATTTGTACAGCATATCTTTCTCATCAAAACTCATAGCTATAAAGACCTGTTTACTTTTGAGCCTATTTATCTCATCTTCTACTTTTCTCCATCCATCGATAGTTAACCTAAGCTTAATCTTATCCTTGGTGTAAGATTCTGGGCCTATTACCCATTTATTCCCACGCAAGTAATCATAAATATAGCCAAATTCATCTGGATTTTTCCCTTGGAAGATAGTGAAATCGTATTCCCACCTGTATTCAACAGCATCTCCTATGAAATCCGAATTCATAGCCATCCAAAGCAAAAACTTCTCAATTTTGTCAAGCACCGACAAGATAGAGATCTCCTCAAGAACCGAATTCATCCATTCACTAAAACCCGTATACTCTATAGTAACGGGGGCTCCTTGGAATTCCCAGTGATAACGCAAATATGCTGAAAGAAGCCAATCGTTTTTAACTTCTGTTATTAAATGGTAAGGGCCTTCAAAACGAAACACTCCACATTGGTAACACGAAATATAGTAACATTCACGTCTATATAAATAATCAGGCATAATCTTGCCTTCCTTCCTACATATAGGACAGGGCCCCTTTTCCCCCCCCGTTTTCAATACGCTGTTTTAGTAATTCCTTTTTCCTCCGAGACAAACTCATTTCCACACCTCCCATAATAATGGGTAAACCATCAATTGACCAGGGCATCTTCCACCATTGCTAACACATCTGAAATTCTGCTATCCCACGAATTCCGCATCGCAAAATTCTTTCTTCTATCAACCATAGATCGCTCGTATTCCATATAAGCCAACTCTTTAATGCGAGACAAAAATTCCTTTTTGCCATCTGCAACAAATACATCTTCGGGCAACTTACAAGCCATCTTTTTCAGGTCAGACAAAGGAGTGGAGACAATTGCAAGGCCCGAGGCCAAATATTCATTGACTTTCAAGGGATAAACCCAATCCGTAAACTCCGTTATTTTCCACGGCAGAATCCCAACTTTAGCGCCCTTTAAGAGTGGAGGAATATCTTTGGCCGGAATTTTCCCAGTAAACTTTACATTACTTTTTACCATTACCTTCTTTAAAAGTGGATTATCCACCTTTTTCTCTCCTACAGGCCCTATAAATAAAAAATTTACGCTATTATCATCCGTAATAAAATCAACCAAATCCCAATCCATCTTTGGACAGGTCTCAAAATTATTTCCGCCCAAATATGCAACTACGGGATTACCATCGTCAAAAACTGAAATTTTATCATCAGACTTCATATAATTATCTATATCAACCCCATTTCTAATAAGCCTAACCAATTCCTTATTTTTGAAAGAACAAGCAAAATCATACTGCCGCGAAGAAGAAGTTAAAATAAGGTCTGATTTGTCAATTACCCATCTTATCTTATCCAATGCTTTCTTTCTATAAAACTCCTCATCTTCGTATGCCATATAATTATCGTAAATATCAAAAACAACCAGATCTTCGCCAATTTTACCTATATACTTATCCGCCTCCCAAAAATCCCATATAAATAAAACGCGCCTTTTTGTCTTTTTCTTACCTAATATCCGCAATATCTGTGAGCGAAAAGAAGAGCCATTAATCGCCTTCACCAATCCAAAGCGCCCAAACGGAAGCCATGCAACAGGCGAATATATAACCAAATTATCGGAAATAACACGAACTCCCTTAGTCAATTGAGATTTAAATCTCTTATCAACTATAGAAACCGAAGGGTCTAAAAAAATAGATTTATGGCCATTGCCGGATATACCATTTACAAAATGGTGATGCCTCCTTATCGGAGTATCCCAAAATTCATATCCTATAAAAACAAATTCCATATTCACCGCTTTCTTCTCCATTTTCCTAATAAAATATCTCCTATAATGTGTTTGTAGGTATAAATATTAAACGGATTATACAAAAATGCTTTCAACAACAACAGATTTGCATATTTTAATCTCTCATCTCGGTTTATTGACAGTGAATTCCTCACAAGTTTAGACAAATCCAACAAAGATAAAGAGTACAATTTGCATTTTTCAAAAAAAGAGTCAGCGGTCACATTTACAGCTAAAGGAATAGTTTGTTCTAATGCCTTGTAAAATTTCAATCTTTTCACAGATGACGAAGTAAGACATTCATGTCCTCGCATCATAGCCGACAACGGTAACTCAATAACAAACATAGATCCCCACATAACAACATTGCAAAAGTAAAGCCAATCTTCTCCCGCCCAAACAGTCTCATTAAACCTGATTCTTTTGATATGACCTACATATTTTACAATTACATTTGAGGGATACATATGAGTAAGGCTACTCCCAAACATCTTAAACTTTGCCTCCCTTTGCAAAATATACCCATAAGAAATCATGTCTAATGGTTGGGAATACTCCTTCCTTTTCAATATTTCTTCAAAACTGCTATTCTCATCAAAAAAATTGACGACATTATGTGCCACCAAAATCACATCCGGATATCTATCAAAAACCTCTAAACTTTTCTCCAATTTCTCAGGCATATAAAAATCATCCGAGTCCAGAAAGGCAACGAATTCCCCAGTTGCCATATCTAACCCTTTATTCCGCGCAGATGAAACACCGCCATTTTCTTTCCAGACATATTTTATGCGCTTATCTTTCAAATAGGGCTCTACAACTTCTTTTGTATTATCCGTTGATCCATCATCAATAATTATTAACTCCCAATCCTTATAAGTCTGGGCAAGGACCGAATCTATCGCGCGGGATATGTATTTCGCGCGGTTATATGTGGGGAGAATCACAGAGACTTTAGGCATCGTATTATATTCATAAAAGAATTACTATACCTCCTAAAGTACTAAATCGTATAACCTTAATATGGAGTATGCTATATCTGCCGCTTTACCGATATTTGCCAAATATTTTTCCCTTATTATAGAAGATAAGCTACTATCAAAAGTGTTTTTTCTCGTATAACAGTTTTTGAGCAAATCACAAGACAACTCATCTAGACTACCCAAACCTAGGGAATATT
>JALVLD010000192.1 GCA_027033525.1 Candidatus Dojkabacteria bacterium | reverse complement strand
ATATTTTAAAAATATAACCCAGCGTCCAGCCGGCAATAACGGCGTAATAAGAAAGAATGGCCACGCCGGTAATGACGCCGAGCAATCCCACGTATTTCCATCCCGAATTGGGGCGGATAGCTTCAAAGGCACCGACGGGATTCTTTTGCGTATGGCGCCCCATCGCCAGCTCTGTCAACAGAATGGGGAATCCGATGGCAAAAACGCAGATGAGATAAACAAAGACAAACGCGGCACCGCCGTTTTGTCCCGTAACATAAGGAAAACGCCAGATATTGCCGAGTCCGATGGCGGAACCTGCCGCCGCGAAGATGAAACCGATTTTAGAAGACCACTGACCACGTGGAGAACTCATTTTACCTCCGATCGTATCAATCCGTAAATTCTTTTTCCGAAAATATATATCCTTCAAAAACCTCAATGGTCGTATCCGGCTCGCGCCAGGCGTTGCCGGGAAGTCCCGCCTTATGACAAGTCGCTTCCAGAAAAGCCTCTCTGTCCCAGCTCAACATACAACATAACGTCATCCGGCTAGAAGAACATGAAATATAATACTATTTGACTTTCAAAAAAAACATAATATACAAAAAACAAAACAGTAATAATGATTAGCTGCATAAAATATGAATTAATTACGTATAATAAAGGGAGCACCAAAATGCCACTAATTCCTGATACAATAGCTATCTTCAACAAATGATACCAAGGGAATAATCTAGAAAGTGGAATATTTAGTATTTTACTATTATTCAACGAAAAATAAAAAACGAAAATTGCCACAGCAATAACTGTCCCCCAAGCTGCTCCGTTCATTCCAAACAATTTTATCAAAACCAGGCTAATAAATACATTAGAAAAAATATACAATAAATCACCGACAATAAACAAATATGTTTTTCCAACAGCCTTGAAAATCACCCCATGAATAGTAATGCGAAAAGGAAGAATAAGGAGATAAATTCTAAAAATAGGAACACTACCCAAATATTTATCAGAGAACATCAAAACAATAAATGCCTTTGCTAAAATTAGCATCAGAATAGTTAACGGAAAAAATATTAATGCTACTTTTCGAGCCTTGTCAGCGAACTGCCATGCTACTCGTTCAACCCGATTATTGGAAAAATCTTTGACAAATTCTGGCAACATAAGGTTAGAAATTGTCATAGGAATCAAAGTAATCAATGGCAACTCAAAGGCCCCTCGGGCATAGATTGCGTACTCAGCAGGTAGATACATCGACGAGATAATGAACTGGTCAATACGGCGCCCAAGGATTCCAATCATAGATCCTAGGGCCAATGGCGCTGCGTATTGTATTTTTTTGAATATGCCTCCCAAAACCGAAACCCCAAAATACTCTCCCTCCATTTGAAAGAAATAGTAAAGCATTACTATTATTTTTATGCCTAGAATTGCACTATAAAGAATTAAAATACAACGATAATCTATCCCAAGAATCAAGGGAACAAGAATAGCAAGAATAAACCCGACACCACAGAGGGCTTCTACCCAGGCCATAACTGGTACATGGCCCACAGACACCATAAAGGGCTCAAAAAGATCACTTACAGATAGAAAAAAAAGATAGCAAGCAATAAAGATTATTGATGACTTGATGGCAGGATTCTGCATAAAATTAGCCAAAAACGGGGCAAAAGGTAAAATAAGTAAAGTACATAAAATAGAAAAAAACATAGTAGCAGTAATAACCTGAAAGGACACATGCTTCCTTTCATCTACTGACCGGGCTCTTGGGATAAAAAAATATAGGCTACGTGGAAGTGAAAAATTCGAAAAAAAAACAAGAGTGGAGGCGATGAGTACTAATTGAGAATAAGTACCATATTCTTCCTTTGTGAGCCATCGCGCTAAGATGATTCCTCCCATTATACTTGCCAAGCCAGAAATTATCTTAGCAGCACTTAGAAGGATACTATGCCAAGCTAACTGACTCATTCTTATCACACACTGAAATAGTCATGACTTAATCTGACATTCCGTGTATAATAACGAGATGAAAGGCCCTGCCGAGTGCTGCCGAAGGCAAGTACGAAGGCGGGCCTAAGAAAAGGAGGAATGTCAGGTGAATCAGCAAGACAAAATCATCAAAACCAAGGTAGGTCTTTTAAGACTCGCCCAGGAATTAGGAAATGTCTCTAAGGCCTGTAAGGTTATGGGCTATTCCAGGGACAGCTTCTATAGGTTTAAGA
>JALVLD010000191.1 GCA_027033525.1 Candidatus Dojkabacteria bacterium | reverse complement strand
AAGCCAGGTTGATAAGCATACCAATTTAAAGCAGCATTTTGATCGCCTCTGCCCACGAATAAAGCCCTAGACGACATATAATGGGAATCTCCACGAAGGTCCTTATGGGCTAAACATATAAAATCACTATTTCTTCTTAAAACTTCTAAGGACAGAGCCTCCGGTTTTATGCTGGTCTCAATAACTTTACACACTTTTTGTTTAGGTTTAATCATTGCATGCTCCTTTATCAAAGGACTTGCAGTATTTACTAGCTTAAACTCTACAGCCTCACTGGCAACCCCATGTATATTTGTTACGCAAACATGCACTTTAACACGTTTTGTACTAAAATCGCAATCTATTGGATCTAGCCTAACATGCAAGGGCTCTTTTACAACAAATTCACCGAGCATAGCTTTACACGTACTAGGATTCCCGTATGCTTTGCACTCTACATGCTTATTTAAAAAATATACATCACGCCGGTGTCGTCTCGATGCATAGATTATTTGAACATTGGCAGTGCCAGCATCGACTGCCAAGACATCTCCTAGCATTCCATTACCTGGCTTTCCTAGCCCAAAACTATAAACGTGCACATTGTGACCTGCAAAATTATAACCATAAAACCAAAACTGTAGTTTTGCTCCAGGTGGCACAGCTACACTGTGTGCTTTGTCATATCTTTGAACCCTCCCTCGCCGTACGTCTACAAAATCTAAAATGTTCTTATTTTGCAAACTACTAGCCAAGTCTCCACGTACCAAATGTGTATTGTATTGAAACATAGTAGTAACATATGGCAATTGACTAATGCCAACCGCAAGGGCTGGAACAAAATGACACCTTAATATATCCCCAGATGGATAAAAGGAATCAGCTTTGACCTTAACAGTTATGACCAACAGCGCAATAAACAAAACTACATACCAAACAAAGGTAACCACGAACAAAAGGGCGTAAACAAACTTCTTTTGATTCCTATGTCTACATCTTATTTTACCCTTTTTAGACATCATATAGTTAAGTATATCTGCCAAAGTTCACATAGCCCATATAATACTTACGCTTACCTTATAGTAATTTAAGGATAAGATTATTAAATCTATATATTTATCTGCAAAACCAAACTTAAAACATTTAAAAAAAGTTTTAGAATATGAAAAAGTGGCTGCGTACATATATGGCAAGAAAACCCAAAAAGTATCCACCCCCAATACCCCAAAAAGACAATTATGTCTATTAGCTCCCCCAAAATTACGTTCCAAAACAAGGCAACTACCATATTGCTAGGAACAATTTTATGCATAAATAAAACAAGCGAAGTCAGTATATTAACCCCCAAAATACTCCCCAAATTTACTACGAACATATTATGTACCCTTAATCGCGTCTTCAAGAAATTAATTAATAACAGGCCTGCAATCGCTGCATATGTTAATTGGAAGGATAAACTAAAAATATCAGCCGGGCTTAATATTACATGTATCAGAAAGGTAAAAAACGTATTATTCGCAAAATGGCACTTACCCCGAAAGATAGACTCAAACCTACATAAAATTGCACTTATTTGTGCACGTTTCACAGGTATGGCAGGCTCAACAATAACTCCAAATAATAATATAAAGGGAATTTCTAAATAACGTCTAATATGTCTGCCCACAAAAAGGAAACCTTGCGTCATGATTGCTAAAAAAATTGCAACATTATATCCAGATACAGCGGAAACATGGGCAAGACCTTTGGCTTTAAATGCTTCGAATAGATCGTTGGTTAAATACCTATCACCAAACAACATAGCCATCAACATGCTAGTCTGTTTGCCTCCTAGCACTGCGTTGCCATATTGCTGGAACCTTTTTAACACCTGCTCTACCTGAAATAATCGCCTGATTTGCCAATAAACAGAATATTGATTTAAATACTTAACTTCTGCTTTACCATTTAGATAGCCAACTTGCCCGGAGGGTTTTACAGTTAAAATAGCCACCCTTTGGCCTACAGTACAATGCCTACCACGCAAATATGCTTTAAAAATCCAGTGTTTATATCTTACATATGAAGCATACTTTCCACACTTTACCACCTCGCCAAGTGCTAGGGCGGCGGCCTTCGGCCGCCGCCCTAGCACCCAGACTACACGGCCCACTGCAACCGCAATCAACACCACCGTCGCGACCACCATCCCGAGAGCCACACGCCTCACCGGCCTGCAAAACTCCCTTCGAGCGGACTCGCCGTATACCAACCTACACTCTTAATTGTACT
>JALVLD010000190.1 GCA_027033525.1 Candidatus Dojkabacteria bacterium | reverse complement strand
GCTTATGGCAACAAATATTTTAATGATAATGCTCCTTGGAAAGCCCCAGAAACAGCTCAAAGTAAACAAACAATACTCAATAGTGCAAATATTGTAATAAACTTAATAAATATGTTAAGCCCATTTTTGCCACGCCTTACGCAAAGTGTAGCAAGCATGCTAGATATACCAGTTATGGAAAAGTTAGCTAATAATCCAGACAAAGTACCATTTGAGCCAATATTTTATGATGGTTTTGCAATAAGAGACTTAAAAGTGCCGGTTAAAAAGGTGGAGTAGGTTTTTGGGGAGTAGCCATTAGTGACTTAGCCATCAGATTTAAGTATCTCATAAGCGCATCAATGGAAGTTATAGCAGAGAGTGAAGAGTATCCTAGTATAACTACCTCTCCTGCACTAAATTGAGCTCTTGAGGAGGCTTCTACCTGTAAGTGTGGTGGTAGGTGGACTTTGTGTTTTATTTGAATGTCTCCACCTTCTTGAAGCCTCAGTTGAGCAGAATCGTCGTGTATGGTTAAATAGTCGACCCTAAGTTTGCCAGTGACAATTAATATTACTGGGCCTTTTATTGTTAGAGCGTGAGCACGAACTTCTCCTCCTATTATAATTTGTGGAGGTTGCGGGGTTTCTGCGTGCTTTTCTGTGCAGAAGTATAAGTGGACTGGTCTGTGAGTATAATTTGGTTGCGGTCTTGCTTCTTCGGTGTTGCCAATATCTGTAAGGACAACAGTGGTCCCGTGTTCTAAAGTTACTTCTAGTTGTGCAGCATGCGCACGTTGAAGACCATTAAGCTCGAGTATCGCTCCCGTTTTTACGTGGAAGCCCCGAGGAAGGCCGGGGATGGGGTTTTGGGGCTTAAGAAAGATTATTTGCTTGGCCTCTTCCTCCGGAGGGGGAGTGTCTGCTTGCTTAGAAGGGGCTGGTGTTATAATAGTGTGCTTGGTTATCTCTCGTCGCGGGCCCTTTGGTGTTTCCGCACACCTTGGGGTTGGTATTGGTTTTCTAGGCATGTTGTTTAGTTTAGTTTATATAGTTAGATTATATAAGTCTTGAGGCACATATGCAAGCATGTGTACAGGGGCAAAAAGTTGCGAAAAATTTTTTGCACTTCTCTACTGGAAGAGTTTTGTTTGCGTGGTCCCTTTTGCGTTTTGGGTTGCCCCTAACCCAGCCTTATACATTTTTGCATATAAGCCATTTTGAGCTATAAGACTTTTGTGCGAGCCTTGCTCTACTATTTTGCCATTATCTAAAACTAAAATGTGCTCTGCTCTTTTTACTGTTGCAAATCTATGGCTTACAATTAAAACAGTTTTGTTTTTAGCTTGAGCAAATAAATTGTTAAAAATTTCAAGTTCTGCAAGCGAATCTATTGCACTTGTTGGTTCATCGAAAATAAGGAGTAATGGATCTTTGTAAAATATTTGAGCCAAAAGTAATTTTTGCCATTGCCCTCCTGAAATATCTACTCCTCCAGGTATACTTGTGTTAAGCCATGTATTAAATTTATTAGGTAGCTTTTCTATTTGTTTATAAATGTTTGCAAGTTTTGTGGCAGCTATAAGCTTTTTGTGGTTTATTTTAAAATCTTTGGACTTCTTTGCTAATTCTGTTTGCATATCCAGGATATTTGTTGGGATAAATATGTCTTGTGGTAGGTCGCCAGCACTAATTACTTCTTTTACTGGCAGTCTTAATTTAGGTGTATTTTGAACAAGTAAGCCAATGTGTTTATAAATCCAGGATTTTGGAATTTTACTAAGTGGTATGTTATTTATGAAAATTTTGCCTTTATTTGGTGTATACATTTTGGTTAAAAGTTTAATAATTGTAGTTTTTCCAGCTCCATTTTTGCCTACAAGTGCAACCTTGGATTTTGGCTTTATTTCAAAACTTATGTCTTTTAGTACAAAATTGTTAGTTTTTGGGTATTTAAAATAAACATGTTCAAATTTAATTGCAATTGATCTAGGCGAGGTATGTAATGCTTTAGGCAAATTTGTTGTGTTTTCTTTTTTATTTTCTAATAGTTGCAATAATTTATAAAAATCTTTATGCAAATTAGTTTCAGAAAGTAGATTGGCAAGGTTAGAAAATGTATATTCTGCATATAAGCTGTTATAGTTTAAAAGTGTGTAAATTGTGTAAAATGCACCTATTGGTAAGGTTTTTGCAGCGATTTGTTTAAATAAAATTACAAACATAAAAATCCAAATAAGAGTATTAATAATTTCAATGGCTAAAACTAATTGAGTG
>JALVLD010000189.1 GCA_027033525.1 Candidatus Dojkabacteria bacterium | reverse complement strand
ATCTATACCAGCCATTTGTTGAAAATATTTTCAACAAATGGCTGGTATAGATTTGGAAGTTCCTGCATTAGAAATTACTATTGGACTTGAACGCTTAGCTATGTATTTGCAACAAGTAGAAGACTACAAAGATTTAAAATGGGATAAAAATGTATCGTATGGCGACATTTTTAAGCAACATGAATATTGGCAAAGTAAATACAATTATGAAACCAGCAACATACAAGACTTACAAAAGCTATTTGATCTCCACATAAAAATTATTAAAGACCAACTTAAAGCTAAAAATTATTGGGCAGCATATGATAATTTGCTAAAGGTATCGCATATTTTTAATCTTTTAGATGCAAGAGGAGTTATAAGTGTTTCAGATAGAGCCGCTAAATTTAAGCTCTTTGGAGAGCTTGGGCATGAAATTGCAGAGCTTTATCTTAAAGAACGCAAGAAATTAAATTATCCTTTGCTAAAAAAGGTTACACCTGTAAAGTATGAACCACCATACATAAAATTTGAAGCACCTAATAATTCTAAGCATCCTGATACACTTATAATAGAATTAGGATTTGAAGAAATCCCAGCCCAAGTAGCTAGTGAAATTGCCTTGCAAATAACAACAGAATGGCTTAACAACCAACTTGCTAACTTAGGCTATAATTCTCAAAAGCTAGATACTGCAGTATATATTACTCCCCAACGTATTGTATTTAAAATACAAAATATTCCGGAAAAGCTTGAAAAAACTTTAACTATTATTGGCCCTCCTGAAAAAATTGCTTATAAAAACAACAAACCAACTCAAGTTTTAACAGGCTTTTTAAATAAGCACAGCTTAACTTTAAAAGATATCTCAATTAAAAATAATAAAATTGTTGCACAAAAAACAATTAAGTTAACTATTAATAATACTGCTCAAACCCTGCTTAATAATTTTATACATTCACTAAAACTTACTAGTAAGGCCTGCAGATGGGATAGTTCTGGCTATGAATTTATTAGGCCACTTAGGTGGATATTTGCTGCTTATAACAATAAAGTTTTGCAAAATTTAGAGCTTTTAGGAATAAAAAGTGAAGATTTCACACTTCCTCCGAGATATTTGCAACCTCAATTAATAAAATTAAATAGTGCTTTTGCATATTTGCAACTAATACAAAAATGGAAAATTAAATTAAACCATACTAAGCGCCAAGAAATAATTAGCAATGCATTAAAAAAACAAAATGTAAATCCAGCCAATTTTACCGACCTTATACAAGAAAATACCTTTTTAACTGAAAATCCTAACCCTGTTCTTGTAGAACTTCCTAAAGAGTATTACAAACTTCCTTTTGCACTAATAAAGAAAATCTTAGAAAAAAATCAACGTTATATTGTGTGTAAACAAGGAAAAACAATTAAATATTTTGTAATAGTGAATCACTTTAAAAATAAAGCAGAGCTTATTGCAAATAAAAATGCAAAAGTTGTACATGCAAGGCTAGACGATGGTCTTTTTTATCTTAATATGGATTTAAAAACAAAACTAGCAGACTTTAGGAACCAATTAAAATATATTACTTACCATCCTAAAAAAGGAAGTTATTTAGAAAAAGTAGAACGGCTTTTAAAACTTGCTAAATTTGTACCTGGAGCACCAAACTCTAAAACTACCTGCCAAGAAAAATGCAAGCAAGCTTTAGACCTTATCAAAAATGATAAAGCAACAATGCTTGGGAAAGAATTCCCAGAATTAGAAGGTTATATTGGAGCTCAAATTGCAAAATTGCAAAATTATCCAGAAAATACGGCTAAGGTACTAGAAGATTATGTGAACTTTGTGCCTAGTACTTTTGAAGGCAAAATACTTGCAACTATTGATATTGTTGATGATATTGTAAATTTTGTAGATATAAAAGGCTTACCTAAAGGCAATACAGATCCTTACAAAATACGATATATGACTTATCGTTTAATAAATATTGCAAAATATTTAGATATTGATCTTGCACCTATATTTAAACAAGCAATTAAAATAGCCAAGGCTAATAATGTACAACTACCAACACTTACTGATTATATAAACGACAGAATATTAAAATTAATTACTAATAGCACCAAACTTCCTAATCATTTTGCTAAACCTATTGCTTATGCAAATCATTTAAATATTTATAAAAAGCTAGAATTTGCTAACAAATTTGCCGCGCTACCTAAGGAAGAACAAGAGCAAATTTTTGACGGAATAAAACGTGTACACAATATTTTAAACAAAACAAAAGCAC
>JALVLD010000188.1 GCA_027033525.1 Candidatus Dojkabacteria bacterium | reverse complement strand
CTATTATATACCATTAATAATTCCTGTGCTAAAATATATCTATGCAACAAAAGGATTACTACAAAATTTTAGGAATAGATAAAAATGCAAGTTACGATGAAATAAAAAAAGCCTATAGACGTTTAGCAGCTAAGTATCATCCAGATAAGAACAAATCGCCTGATGCAGAAAAAAAATTTAAAGAAATTCAAAAAGCATACGAAGTTCTATCTGATCCAGAAAAACGCAAGGCATATGACGCCTACGGAGAAGCTGGAGTAGAAGGCTTTTATAATGGAGCAGGCAATTTTAACGACTTTGGCACAGTATTTAACATGGGGGACTTTGGCGACCTTTTCGGCGACCTTTTCCAAAGTTTTTTTGGACAAAACTTTACACAGCCACATAACCACTCAGGTTCACAGATTCAAAAAGGCGAAGATATAAAATTGGAACTTAACTTAGACTTCCAAACTGCCAATAATGGAGGACAGTACGAAATTGAATATAAGCGGTATACTTTATGCAATCAGTGCAAAGGCACAGGCAGTGCTACAGGGAAGCTTAAAAAGTGTCCGGCCTGCGGGGGTACTGGACAGATAAATAGGATAGGGCGCTCGTTTTTAGGACAAATAGTGTTTAGTAGCACATGCCCACAATGCAATGGAACTGGCCAAATCCCCGAAAAAGTGTGTAACGCCTGCAAGGGTACAGGACGTATACCTCAAAAAGTTAAACTGAAAATTAAAATACCTAAAGGTGCATACGACGGTCTAATTTTAAAATTTGCTGGAGGTGGCAATATAGGAGCACACAATGGTCCAGCTGGCGATCTCTATATACGGCTAAATGTTACACCCCCGGCTGGTTTTACCAGACGCCTAGAACACTTATACACAACAATACAAATTCCTATCCCTCTTGCTGTACTAGGAGGGGAATATACGCTAGACACACCATACGGACCATTAACAATAAAAATTCCAAAAGGAATAGAGCACGGCCAAATAATTAGGATTAAAGGCTATGGTGCATACAAATTAAACAGTAATAAAAAAGGCGATTTATTTATAAAAGTAAACTTGCAAGTTCCTAAACGTTTGTCTAAAGCAGAAAAAGAGCTATGGGAGAAATTAAAAGAAATGTACTAAGTGCTCTAAGTCTATTGACCATCTGTAGTATCTTTTTGCTCAGACGATTCTAATAGCTTCTGTTCGCGTATTTTAGTAGGAATTATCTCGGTTGCTAATTCTTTAGCAACTTTTTGAGACAAACTCACTAACTCACCCGCTGAATAACTAAATGTATGTAATATATTTTGTATCATCCCCGTTGCACGCTTAGGATTATATCCCATATCTACTAATAATAATCTCAGTTTGAACCTAAAACCGACCTTATCAAGTTGCCTCAAAATGTTATCTTCACGCTTTAACCAGGCATTAAAGTCTTCCCTTGGCTTCCTATCCATAGAATACAATGTCAAAACTAACAAAAAAAGCCGTCTATGTTGCAAACGAACAAAATCTTTAACACGTCCATTCTCCCCATTCATGCGTACTTTGTACTCATCAATAATTATTTCTAAAGGGCCCGGTTTACCATTTTTAAGCACTATATCAGGCACTTTTTTTATATGAGCTGCCAAATATTTCAACCACCCCTCTTTAGGCACAAACCGTACCATCCCCGCCCCCCCAACAGATGCTTCCCCACCGTGTTCTTCACTGCTTTTTATTGCCACAACTGACCTTAACAAGCTTTGGTCTCCTGTGATATGAGACGTCCTAATCGTAGCTGCGCCAGGAGCAACGGAATTCGCTTTCTTACTGTCTTCATCTAATTCTCCAAACCACTGGGGATACAATATAGCATCAGGCCTAGTTCTAAAAGCCCAATAAGAAGAATCACCGATTTGAGGTACTGGCTCACCTTCTTTTATCACCTCAAACCCAACACTACTTGCAACATAAGGAACTAAACTAGCCAAATGACCTCTTAACGCTTCTATTCTCTGCTCCCACACATTCTGTGTTTTCTGTTGTATCCGTATTAGCCCAAATTCTAATTTAACAACCCCGAGCAAGGCTAATAGAGCAATCCTATAGTCTCGCTCTAAAAGCTTGTTTGCCTTCTGCACTTCATCAGGGTGCTGTTTTGGAGTTAAAGCCCTAAGATATATACTCCACCACTCATCCGAGTTCCTCCACAATACAGTTCCATTTGGATCCAAAACCGTATATCCACCGCCCCTTAGTTGCTCCACCATCTCTTCAAAAAGCCTTTTACTTTTTTCCAGTTCTTCCTTCTTAAGTGCTGTGCTAAAAAATGCTTCAGATACAAAGATACGAGGGCTATCCACAATTCCCTGATTAGCCCATGCAGCAATTCCCCATATCACAGAATTCCTTGCCAAACGTAAAAACTTAGTTGCAGATCTAAGTAGGTCCTCTGACCACGATAGCCCTGACACTATAGGCCCCCCTATTCGCCTTTTACCATTTGTCAAAGTACTAGTGTACTGTTGAATATATCTCCACACCACGTAACGCCCTAACATACGCAGTAAAAATATCACCGGTTCTATAATCTCCTTATTACCTATGGGGCCCGCGATTTGCCCGGGAAAAGGATTCCACAAAAAAGAAAAATCTAAAGGGATCCTGGCCTCTCCTCGCTCCACTTCCTGAACCCTTTTTAACAAAATTAGTGTCTTACGAACAAAATCTGAATCCTCAAATAATTTTTTTTGATATATTTTAATATCATCAAATGCCTGATTATGGACAGCTAAAAAATATCCACGTAAAGCCCTTCCAAACGTTAATAACTCCTGATGACTCCACTCCTCCTCCGAAAGATTTAAGAACCTACCTATTGCTTTCTCATTCAAATATCGAAGAGTCTGCTCACCTAGCAAAGTGAATGCTGCACCCAGATATTTTGATGTCCCCAGCCTAGCAAGCAAATCCTCTTCGAACATCCCCCTGTGGACCTCAAATGCTAACAAGCGACCTGTTACAGGCTTTTTATGTCCAGTCCATTCGCCATCCTCCGGCCTAGCGCTTTCTCTCAATTCCCCCATATTAATTTTCCACTGCGGCAAGGCATTTTTTTCGCGCAAAATAAAGTTAGCCAGTAGTCTAATTCGTCCACCCGCTCCAGTAACTACAGATTCCCGTAGCGTATACAAGGGCCGTGAGAGCAGACGAGTATTCAACTCAGACCATCTACTGCCTCCGCCACCTTCTTGCAAATCTTTATGAACCCAACTCCCAAAACCACGATACAACGCCCTTAAATAATTGGGGAAAAACTCCTCCATAGGCAACGGCGCCCCACCTAAACCTGACTGTACTCCCGCTTCTTCTGTTTCTAAAGACTCTTCCCGCGTAATATCTAACGGTGCAACTTTATATGGAATACCAACCCCCTTTTTGCCCCGAAATCTATCTGCCATTACTTTATTTTACACATATTTACAAATTTTGTTATAATAAGCAGTTAATAACTTGAAGACCTTGCTTATGCCATCGAACTTGATAGATGCAATAAATCAAATTTGTTTAGATAAAGGAATAGATCCAGAAGTGGTATTCGAGGCACTTCGTGTTGCACTAGAAGAAGCATACAAAAAATCCCACCCTGATGCGGATATTCATGCTGAAATTGACTCTAAGGCTGGCGAAGTTCACTTATATCTTGCAAAAAAAGTAGTTAAAAAGGTAAAAAATAAAGATACTGAAATATCTTTGGCTGAAGCTAAAAACTATAGCCCAGATGTAAAACTTGGCGACGATCTGGAAATAGAAATTCCAATTGGAGCTTTGGGCCGCATTGCTGCACAAACTGCCAAATATGTTATTAATAGAAAAATTCGTGATGCTGAACTTAAGGCATTTGTAGATTCCTACGTAGACAAGCTTAATAAGATTGTTAGCGGTAAAATTCAACGCGTATTTAGAGACAAAATTTTGGTAGAGCTAGAAAATGGTACTGCGGACTTCCCAGCAGAAGAACAAATCCCAAATGAGTTTTATGAGATTGGCAAACGATACAAATTCTTAGTAAAGGATATTATTAACGAAGAATACAACAGACACGTTATACTTTCTCGCAAAGATAAAGGATTTATTCGTGGCTTATTTGAAATAGAAATTCCTGAGATTGCCAACGAGCAAGTAGAAATAAAAGCTATAGCCCGTATCCCAGGAATTCGTACAAAGGTCGCTGTGGCATCAAATGATACCACAATAGACCCAGTAGGCACATGCATTGGTCCGAAAGGCAGTAGAATAGCAGCCATAATGGATGAAATTGGTGAAGAAAAAGTAGAAATCATTCCATGGGAATTGGATTTAGAAACTTTTATAGCAAAAGCCATGGCACCTGCAACAGTTCAAAAAGTAGAGTACGATAGCAAGAAAAATCAAGCAAAAGTATATGTTGAAGAAGAGCAAATGCCAATTGCTTTAGGCAAAGATGGTAGCAATGTACAACTCGCTAAGGAACTTACAGGCGTTAACGACATTGAAGTAGTTACAGTAAAAAGGAAAGAATAGGCAATTTGCTGGCCTATATCTAATTTTTTTCTATTTTCACCTTATATAACATTGATTGCAATAAATACTAAAATATTTAAATACACTAAAACAGTTCCCGAGTTTAATAGATATGATACTTAACAATGCTAAACCAATAAAAGAGTTAGCTCGAAAGATAAAAAATTACAAAATCATGCTTCATTTAGGCAGGAAGTCAAACTTCTTTATTGCTATTGATAGAACCAATCTTTAAGTATTATTCCTTTGCAACTTTTAGCTTTATACGTTGCAGAACTTAAAAATTTAAATATAAATAAACCACGTAATTTAGCCAAAATATAACAGTAGAGTAGAGCAATACATAAAGCAATACATAAAACAGCAACTTACAAAATCAAAAGATTTAAACCCTATACATACAGTTGACAAATTCACCAAAAACAAATATAACCTACTAATGAACAGTTCCCAAAAATTTATTTTCGCCTCTGCAATAGTAGGCGTTATTTTAATAGTAACCTTGCTATTTATCTCAAAAGCTGGCCCACGCAAAACAAGCATTACCAACATTGTAAAACAAACTATAAAACAAGCCCGACAAAAATATGGAAGAGATTGTTATTTAACCCGCTTTTTTGGGACGGTAGATTCTAATGGCAAGCTAGTTGACAATAAAAAGTGGTATTTATTTTTCGCTTGCCCAAAAGCTAAAAAAGGAGTAAGTTTTACTTATAGAAATCAACCCAAATTTTGGCAAGAAGAAAAATATTATGCTAAACCCAAACTAAATTGGCAAAATTTAAAGCCACTTACTGAAATTGCAAAAATTGTTAAACAAAAATGCCAAGATTCAACTGAACAAGATTTTCAATATTCACTAAAATTTGATAATAAAAACAAAATCACTTATTGGCGAGTTACATGTAAAAACAAAACAGGAGGTCTTACTTTCTTGCATATAAATGCACAAACAGGAGAGATTGTTAAGTAGTAAACTTGTGAGTAATGTGAGTAAAGAGATTATCTTATATAATTAAGGTATGACACCGCCAGAAACACGCCCAACACCCCAATCAGAAACTAAGTTCGTAAATCCAAATATTGATTATGCGGAAAATGGCACCAGATATCCAGATGGTACTACAATACGCGTTGGAATAATTGCCGTACAAGGAAACATCGACGATTCTCGCCATGTTCATGGCCAAGACTATGTAGCTAGTAATATGGAAACAGTCAAAACGACGGGCGGCTACCCTACAATGGCAGTAGCTGACGGTATCTCCGTAGTCTCACAAAATCCACAAATAGCAAATATTTCCGCAGGTCTAGCACGGGAAGGAGCCCAAAGGATTGTAAATGTAGCCACAAAAAAGCCTTTAACTGACGCTCTTGTAAAACAAGTAAGTAGAAAACTTTATCCGCAGTTCACTTCGCACACTGAAATAGGACAAGCCACACTAGTTGCTGCACAATATGTCCCTAATAAGCGGGAGGTACATTTTGCGGGCATAGGGGATTCTCAAGCACTTGTAATAGAAATAGATTCTCTGGGAGGAATAAGCATCTACGACCCAGGAGAAAAACTTCGGCAAAGAATGATGCACGAGCAAGACGTATTGAGACATGCTTTTGGAGACCAAAAACCACCAGTCAACACCGCTATCCACCGATTTTCTCCCGAAATTCAACGTGCCTTTGTAATAATTGCCTCAGATGGTATTAGAACACAACGTGGTATTAAAAAAATATATCCGGAGAAATTATTACGAATCGTTCAATGGCTACATAAAGAAAATAGATTATCAACAGCAATGTTAACCAATACTTTGCTCGAAATATCAAACCGAATTTGGGACTCTTATCCGCCTGAGAAAAAAGACGATCAAAGCATTGCAATAATGGAGTTAGACTTTAGAGAGGGGAACGATCTGGCAGATGCCAACGTAGGAACTTTTGAAAGTAAAGCAATTTCTCCCGACCAAATTCTTGAAAACTTAAGAAAAGCTAGAATACCTTTAACCAGTTTCTGGCAACAACGCCTTACCCCAGAAAACGCAAAACCTCCAAACACGCAGGAAATAGAGCAAATCCTACAAGCAATAGGACCACTTACGGGAAAAGAATCTCCTAGCCAATGGGCAAAACAACAAGCAGAGCAATTTATGAAACTTTGGAATCAAATAATGGAAAAAGGCCAACCAGTCGATCAAGAGC
>JALVLD010000187.1 GCA_027033525.1 Candidatus Dojkabacteria bacterium | reverse complement strand
CCCGCTAAGAAAATAAATGCCAACACTGACACTAACAAACCACAAGTTTTAAACCCCAAAAAGCAAACTATGTTATGGCAGCCTAAGGTTAGTATTCCGGGTAATTCCATTTACACTCATAAACTTTTAACATATATAACAACAAGCGCTATTTTAAAGGAAATTTACAACTTAATTTTTATAGCCCGGCCAATTACAAAAATATCTGCACTTATACTAGAAAAAACAATTACTCCTGCATTTAAACTACTTATGAAGATAAAAAAGGAGAATATTTAATCCGCTAATTTAATATTAATTACGGTTCTAAAGCCGCGCGGCCTTTTAACTTTTGTGAAATACACAACTCCAGGTTTGGTGGCAATAATATCAAAATTTCTAGTAAGTTTTGTGTTATAACCAGGATAATACTTTGTACCACGTTGCCTAACTAATACGGTACCAGCATTAACAAACTGACCATTACCAACTTTTAGACCTAGCCTTTTTCCGGCTACATTTCCGCCCTGATGGGCTTTTGAACCACTCGCTTTAACGTGTGCCATATGGGGGTATTATAGCATAAAGAAAATAGGTTGCAAAAAAATACTAGCCAAAACTAAGTCAATTTACTTCTCTCCACCTGAAATTGTAGCCGGGAGAACTTCTTTAATCTCCGTTATTGTATTTTGATACCATTCATACACTCCTAAGGCTACCTCCCTCCACTTTGCAGCTCGAGGATTTTGGCTGTCAATTACTGTTTTGCCTGGTTCTACTTGGACTCCCAGCATAGTTAAAGCTTCTCCTAAAGAAAAATGACTAATAGATAGCAAAGCCACAATATGCAATGGGGTAATAGTTGCTGTTTGACTATCTTTAGAGGCAGCATCTTTGGTAGTCTCAGCATGCATTACTTCATCTTGCCGCACTTCCTCATGTATATTAAATAATGCTCGGATACTATCTATTAATATCTTTGCAGCATTTTGCTTGAAAATAGTATTAGCCGCGTCTCTCACCTTCGATTTGAGAATTTGATTAGGATCTTCATCCCCCGCCCTTAATGTTGTTTCTTCCGGTAAGCCTGCATCTACAGGTACTGTCGTATCCTTTGAGTGGCCTCCTTCATCTGGTTTTGCTTTACTTTTTTCTGATTGCAATTGTCCTATTACTTGTAACAGAAAATCAGCCATTAAAACTTTAATATAGTTGTCAAATGTTTTCCTGGTAATAGAGGTTTGTTTTTCTTTACTTTCTTCTTCCCCTTCGCCCGCTCCTTCCTCTACAATATCTTGCCTCAAATTGGCGTTATCTTGAGTTTCACGCTCGAATATTTTTATAAGCTGTTGTAAAACAGAATCTTCTAGCATTTTGGCCCTATAATTGTTTAATTTTTCTCTTATATACTCCCATAGTGATTTATTTTCAGAAGCTTTTTCTGTTTCAAAATCAAAATACCATTTTACAAGGAGCGTGCCTATTTGACTCCATGCTTTAGATATGGATCTAGATATCATTAATATGAGGGTGCTATTGTCTAATTCATAATGCTCTACACTCATACCTGCATCATCTGCAGCTTTCTTCTTAAAATCATTATATAGACTCTTAATAGTAGTTATCCTTTTTACCAGCTTTTCCACGGCATCACCTTGTAGCAATAAATCCGCTACCCCCTCTGGAGTTCTACGATCAATTTCTAATAGTTCATTTACAACTGCGCCTATTCTGTTTGAATATCGAAAGACATGTAACATTTCACCTAAAAAGCCCTCAAAGAACTTTCTACCCTTTATACCATACCTTCCATTTGGATAGAGTATCTTTACCTCCTTCAATTTTGGGGACCCGCTTCCATCTTGCTCCTTTATACGATTCAAGAATTCTTTTACAGGCCTTGTCCATCTAGTAAAAGAAGAAAACGTCCTTAATTCGTCTCCTTTTTTATTCTCTGCTCTCCGTTCTCGTAAAATAGGCTGTATAAACATTCTACAACGATCCCCTGAATTTTCCCTTCTCCAAAACTCTTGCCACCATGTGCTTAGACACCACAAGCAAGACACTACAATTTTTCTCTCGTCCTCTCCTAATAACTGCTCTAATCTACTATCATAAAAAACAAAGGGATTTTTAATTTCAATTATAGGCCTTGCTTCAGCCATACCTAAAAATACTAAAAATTACCTTCCATGGTGCGGGGCGGATTCGAACCGCCGACCCCAGGGTTATGAATCCTGTGCTCTAACCAACTGAGCTACCGCACCATAAAACTTGCTTATAGCACCATTTATATATAGT
>JALVLD010000186.1 GCA_027033525.1 Candidatus Dojkabacteria bacterium | reverse complement strand
GAATCTTGAGAGTGGCTGCGGGCTAATTCTAAGGCGGTTTCTAACATGCCAAAAGCTTTTGCACTGTTACTGGTTTGGTAATTTATTGCCAGATTGATTAGTATATCGGATTCAAATGGGCTATTACATTGCCTACTTAAATCTAGTGCCATTTCAAAATACTCTAATGCTATTTTGTTTTTGTTTTGTTGTCTATAGCCCAGAGCGAGTAGGTTATAGAGTTTGGCTTGCATTTCCAGGCTAATGGGATATTTAAGTAGAATTCTACATTGTTTATGGAGATAAGAATAATACCGCCAAGGGTGCAGGAATTCAATACCAACGACAGACAAAACCTGAGCAGCATGATTGTATTCTTCTGCTTTTATCAACTGTTCTATTTCTTGGCGTTGCGGAAATAAATCATGATAGTTATATATGCGCTGCAGTTCTAATGCCCGGCTTGCGAAATATTGTGCTGCTTTAAGGTGCCAGCTTTTGGGGTTTTTAATCTGTTGCAACAATAATCCTTTATCGACAAATGAGTTTAATTGGTATAAGTCCTTATTTTTTTTAATACTAAGATTATCGATTCCCTGCTGTATGTCGTTTTTGTTTAGGCTCCCCAAAATAGCTTCCAAGGCTTCTAGCTTTACCGGCACGGAGTAAATTGCCAGAGCCTTTAAAAGAGGCATTGTCCGGTTTAGGCTTTCAAACAAAGCTTGCTTTCTGTTTATACTAAAACTTTTTAGCTCTTTTAATGTTAGTTTACTGAGCTGCTTATTATTAGAAATCATCATTGAGACAAAGCTCTCAATATTTTGGGGGATGCCTTCGCAGACGTTTACTATTTCTGATAATAATTCAACTTTGGTCTTGTTAAGGCCAAGTCTTCCTTGGGCAAGATTTTTTAGTAAACCAATACCGCTTTCCAGACTCAGGCCCTTATTTACTATTAGTTTCTTGGTGGGAAGCCCGGTTTTTTGCTGGCTTATTAATACCATATGTACGTTATCAATATGTTTTTGGGCGGCAAAAAATAAGTCTTGAATTTTACTAAAGTATTGTTTGGATTCTGTATTTTTACCCAGGCTAAATTCAACACTATCAATTATCAGTAAGAGTTTGTACTCCATGATTTTAAAAATGCTTTGTAATTTGTAATCGTCTGCGCTTTTTTGCCCGAGTATACCGAATAGTTGACCCATGTCCGATTCCGGCCAGAGTTTTTGAATATAAGCGTAGAAGTCATCAATATTAAAGCCGGTGCTCAAATCGATATATATTACCCAGTCATAAATTGTTTTTGTGTTTGGTTCGGATATTAATTTAGTTATCAGGGTGGTTTTGCCAAAACCTTTCAAGGCATTTATTTCCACCTGCTTGTTTTTCGCTAAGATTTTTTTTAGTTGGGCAAGCTCAGGTCTTGGTTGCCAATATTCTAGTTTGCTAAATGGAACCTCTCCAATGATTTGAAGACCTTTATTATAGAGATTGATATTTGTAATACTCAGTTGTATATTTTGCTCGGACATCTCTTCCGTTAGCCTGATTAGATATTTCTCGGGCCCATTTTCCAAGAGCTTTTTGTAACGAGCGTATTGCTGTTCCAAGCCAAGCCGGTTTTTGTGATTATTGGCTATACCAAAATCGGTAAAAGCCTTGTATGATAGTCTGGCCGCTTCCAGGTTATCGTTAATCAACAATTCTTCTGCTTTTAATAAATAGACTTCTCGCATAATGTCGACGACTTCAGTTCGGATTGGCTCGAGCCAATCCCGGAGTTCTGCTGTTATCGTGGTATCAATTGTTGGGACAAGCTTGCCTTTAGGGCTTAAAACCCTTAAGTCGGCATCTAAAAATGGACCGTTATATAGACTAATTGCCGTGTCCAAATCCTTTTCTTGAAAAGCCTTGCGAAGCTTTATAACATCAACTTCGAGCTTATCCGAAGCCTTAAGATAAAGCCGGTCTGCGATAATTGGCTTTTCTTTTTCCCCGTCCTGCTCGGTAAGTTTATTTATTCTAAATATGGCGCGGCGGAGCCTTGATTTGGGGTCTTTAGTGTGGTTAAAAAATAGTGTAGCCAGGTAATCTCTTTGATGTTGCTTGGGCTCGAGCCCTAAATAAACCAGTAGCCAATAATCACGGCCTACAAGCTCTTTGTCGTCGAGATATAATTTACCCAAACTTTGTAAAAACATTAGTAAAGATTAACACATTTTGCACCAAGAGTAAACGCTCGATAAACGGTCAATTTGTTATAATTATCGGCATGATTTTGAGGAGAATCTGGAGGCTGAATTG
>JALVLD010000185.1 GCA_027033525.1 Candidatus Dojkabacteria bacterium | reverse complement strand
ACAGACAGATTTGCCTCCTTTAGAAGAGAAAAGAACTAATATTCAGCGAGCTTCCGAAGGCGTAGAAGAAGACGAGCCATCTCAACCGTCCCAACCACCTCAACCGCCTCAACCACCTCAACCACCTCAACCACCCCAACCAACACCGACTGGGAATCCGGACGATGATCCTGAACTTAAGGCTATTTTAGACGAGCTAAAGAATATCCAGGGCCAACAAAAGTAGTTCTGGCTTATTAGAAGAGATACCCGTAGGGTGGTCGCGTACACTGCCCTACGGCCTCTGACTTTTTTGATTGCAAAAATGTTTAGAATTTCTATGTGGTAGATTCTCGTTGTCGAGTATACGTTTTAATTCGGTGTATAAATTTGTAGAAGCGCATGCGCATTACAGGGGTACCAGCGAAGGTTTTATAAAAACCATGTACTGAGAAGCGTTTAAGTACACTAATGTGCCAAGCTCGGTTAAGAACCTTTCCAAATCGCTCCTCCAGTTGTATGCGAGAAAGTTTAAAGTTTTTTATGCGGTTAAATGTACAAACATTTTGGCAAATGTCGCAGCCAAAAAGTATATTTTTCATTTGTTTTTGCACATTAATAGGTATAAGTCCTTTGTGTTCAGCTGTCCAATATCCTATGCAGCGAGAAAGAATAAATTTATTAGGTAGCAAAGCTTTGGTCGGGCAATTTTTTATGCATAAATGACACTTAGGGCAAATAGAGTGAGAAAGTTGAAAGGAAGGGTTCCAGAATGGCGATGACTCATAAATAAAACGACGATAGCTAGCCAAATTAGGCATGAGTACGTTTTTTAGTGTTTTCAGGGGTAAACTCGTAATTACTCCTCCAAGAAGCACAAAAGTTCCGAGAGGAGAGTGCCATAGATTATTATAACCCGTTATCCCACCTAGGGCTGCCTGTGCATATCCTTTCTCGAAAACAGGTAATGTGTCAGAATGAATTTTGTATTTAAATTCTGTATTCAGCTCTTCTTGCAAAAAACTAATTAATGCACGGAGCTTTTTGGGGATTACCTTATGGTAATCGCGTAAAATCGCATATTTTGAAATACTCATATAATCAGGATGTAGATTTAGAGTGTCGTCGAAGTCTGTATCATAACCGAGTCCTACAATAAGAATAGTTTTGGCCCATGGGAAAATTTGCTTTATGTCCCTGCGTATATGTATGGTTTTATCTAACCATTTTAAGGGAGAGTGAAGCTTAGGCAAATTAAAGGTCTTTGTGGAAGTTATACCTAATAAGTCGAACTTAGGTTCCATGCAAGATTATAGTATAAAAGTTTCTGCAAGCAACTGGCGTATGGGGGCTGTGTCCTCGGGAAGGTTCATACGTAGAAATTTAGCCAAATGAGGTGTCAACGGAGCATTGGGGTGAATGGCCATCCAGGAGATTGCGATTATGGCTCGCCTTGTGAAGCCTTGGGTTTCACGGCCAGAGGGTTTTGGATTCCCGCCTTGCCGCTGCTTTAGTTGTTCTTGTAAGGCTTCTTTTATTGTTTCTGGATTTATGGAGTCGTGGTTTATTTGATCAAGGGTGTGAAATATGTCCCAACCATCTTGGGGCCAAGTTTTACACTGAAGTTGTAGTCGCTTGCAAATTTCAGTATATATTAAAGGTGCTTTTATATATTCTAAATGGTCTAGCGTCGAAGTGTCGGGGAGTGTGCGCAGAAGGAATTGCTCAATACGAGCTTTTTGGTGCAGGCGTTTGATTCTTGCTAGAGTAGATTCTGGTATTTCTTTAATAAGTATATAGTATTTGCTATTTGTCCGAATGAGCCTTAGTTCTACAGGGATATGTGCAATTTCAAAATATACACTAGTATCATTGGGGCTATGGTAAAGTACATGTTGGGCAGGGATATTGAGCTGGGGCTTTGGGTTTTTAGCTTGTGTTATAACCATCAAGCTAGCTAGTGCGGCATAATCGGCAACATAGCGTAAATCATATGTAGCAATGCCGTGATGCAGATAAAATAGGTATAAATCTAATATGTCCATTTTGCGTATTCGCTCTATAATTGTTTGTTCGGAGGCATCGTCTTTCGCCGGTGGTGCTATTTGTACGATGCTTTGTATGAAGGCTCTGAATTCACGTAAATCTAGATTTGGACTAATGATTCGTATCGCAGGATTAGTTTGCTGTAGGTTAGTGATTGCTTGTTCTAATGGTGGTAAGCCTGTTGATGGTGGGTGGGGGCCAGGTGGAGCTAAAAGAAGTAAACTCCCGTCTGGGGCTGGGAGAGCATGTGGAGTGAATAAGAAAAAGTCTGTATGTAAAAATCCCAATTCAGCATTAGTAGTTAGCTGGAGGGTTTGTGCAGTTTGAAATGGCGTGAGGATAAACCGGTGACAGTGCAGGATTGGGCCAGTTCTTGCGCCTCCGCGACTTCCCATTTCTTCGAGAGCTTCTCTGGTTGCCGTTTCAAGCAGAGAAGCGTCATGAGGTTCCCATGCACCACCTGGCCATACATAGCTTTGAGGATCGTAGGGGTGTGGTATAAGACCAGGTCTCACAAAGGCAACTCGACGAGTATACTTTATCGGGAGGCCATCTTTTTCCACCGTGAAGGAAATTAGGTTTGCAGAAGGAATTATATTACCTGTTCTACCTTCTGGCATAGCCCTGTTAGTTATTTGTTCATATGCAGCTAAGAGAGGATGTAATTGTCGATTGCATCTTAGATACTCACCCATGTTATAGGATTGTATGCGGGAAATATAGTAAAATTTTGTACACCCATGGAATGTGTGGACACTGTAGTGTTTAATGACTGATAAGACTAATTATTTGGTCTTAGATTACTCATCACAGCGAGTCCCAACGCAAGTCCCATAAATTATTGGAAAATGTCATTGGGAGAGTTGTGTTTGTGTAATTCTGGAATTAGGTCGGCCGTAGCTATGTATAGGAATCCGCCTGCAGTAATGGGTAGCGCAATTGCGGTTATTATATGAGAGTCTCTAAGTATGAGTAGAAGTAGTGCGCAAAGAAAGCTAGAAAGGCCACTAAGCAAATTATAGATAAGTGCTTTAAATGGGGTGAGTCCAGCATGCAAGAGGATCGAGAAATCACTTAAGTCCTGGGGAACCTCATGGAAGATATCAGCGAGTGTGGTTACTACCCCCAGGTGTATGTGTTAAAAAATGACGCAGTCATAATAACTCTGTACACAATCTCCGAGTAAGTTTAAGGCTACGAGGCTTTTATGCAAATGGGTATCTTGAGTAGTGGCGTTGTGGCAATGGTGTCAATGGAGGAGACGCTCTAGAGCGAAAAATATAAAATGCCTAGTAAAATTAGACCAGAAGTGGTGGCATTTGGCTCCTAAGTTGCGCTCATTTTCGGAATGATATGAATAAATACGTCTCCTAGGAGAGTTCCGACAGCAAAAGCAATCATGAATTTTAAAAATTTGTAGTGTTGCCTGGCAAACAAAAGAGTAATGGCACAGTTAAAGAAATACTACTTGCAAGAGCTACTGCAACAAGCGTTTGAAAAGGGGGTGTTTTTAACGTGTGTAACTATATACAATTGTTATGTTTTGCAAAGCAGTTTATTAAAAAGAGTGGATAAAAAGTGTGGTGCCTCCGTCGTAATATTTAAGGGGACGGATTGTCAGATGGGTTTTACATCAAATACAGAGCTGCTCCGACCTTTTATATCTATACACACCGTTGTATTTTAGGCATCAATCAGGTAAAATAACAGTACTTAGGGGACGTAGCTCAACTGGTTAGAGCACTCGCCTGTCACGCGAGAGGCTGCGGGTTCGAATCCCGTCGTCCCCGTTTAAAGCTAATTAGATATATTAAATTTCCAATGATAGTAACCGATATTGACCAACTTAACTTCGACCCAGCCGAATATTTGACTCCATCTATACAGGAGATAACCCCTAAGAAGCAGGTAATAAAGAATGACCTAGAGATATTAAAACAGCGTGATTTGTTCTTAGACACCTTTGGAATTTATGGGAAGGGGCAGGTCTATTATGCTGTAGATCAGAGCACTGCGTTACTTTTTATTATATATTCGCAATTGTTCTCACGCTATTTTTCATATAAGGGAGTAGTTAAGTTAATAAGTCAGAGGAAAGCAGCTGCTTCAGACATTCATTTCGTGAGCCTTAGTACGGTCCAAGCAAGTACACTTAAGGCCCTTAAGTTTTTGAATAAAAATTTTGGAATTCCTTTAACCATCGTACAGGTAGATGCACAAGGCCAGATCGATAAAGCTAAATTTTTAGACATCTTTAAGCCTAAGGACAAAAGATTTTTTGTATATTTGGATTTGTGGCATCCAATATTAGGGATTTTGAATGTAAAAGATGTATTAGAACAACTGGGGGAGTTAACGAATGTTACAGCTGTTGTAGGCATTGGGCCTTTCACGCCTGCAATGCTAGGGCTAAAAAACATAAGGGCAGATTTTATGCTTGCAGATTTTAAAACAAGCGAGGGAGCATTTACACGTTTTTTAGTTCTATCTTTAAAGGGCGCTCGGAAAACATTAGGGATTTTTGCTCCTCCGGTAAAGCACTTAGATTTTTATTGGCTTAATTTATTTGCTAAGTATATTAAGGTGCATAGTAATTTAAGTGGGGAGTTTGATTGTGCAGCGTACAAAAAATTGAACACTTTTATGTTAGAACATGAAAGTATTGCGATGCTGGGTGCTAATTTAGGTTTAGGCCGGCAAGATAGTCTTGTGTTTACAATAAACGAAGTACATCCAGACGATGTGTATAGATTCTTTTATGATAATGGGATTATTATTGGCAAAGATACTGAAGTGTATAAACCATTGTATAGAGTGCTGGGTATAGCTGGAGTTAATCAAATTGCAGTTTCTCCTAAGGTCGGCTGTGCAAAATATGATGAACTGCTAAAGGTTTTTAAAGACCTAATGCTTAAATACGGTTTAATTTAGATGAAGAGGCTAGAAAGGTTTATTCGAAAAATTGAAAATAGTAGTGTGACTGCTTCGTTTTTAATTTTGGTTTTAATGGCATTCACTAAGCTTTTGGGGTTTATTAAGCTGAGGGCTATTGCCTCATACTTTGGAGCGGGGCAGGAGCTGGATGTTTTTTGGGCAGCATTTGCTATCCCAGACTTTGTGTTTACGTTACTTATTGCAGGTACAGTAAATGCTGCATTAATTCCAGTTTTTATGCGTGTAAAAGAGAAGTATGGAGACAAAAAGGTACGTGAAGTTTTAAATTCGGTATTGGTTTTAAATATTGTGGTTTGGTTAGTTTTATGGTTGTTGGTGTATATGTTTACGCCGCATGCTGTTAGCTTTGCATTAAGAAAGCACGTGGCTATGCCAGGGACGGTTGTTAACTATGTAGTGTTAACAAAGAGGCAGTACATAAATCTATTTATACGTTTAACAAATGTTTTATTTTTATCACCGTTTATTTTGGGGATAAGCAGTATAATAGGAGCATATTTAAATACCTATAAGCGTTTTTTGGCAGCTAGCCTTGCACCTTTATTTTATAACATAGGGATAGTGCTTGGGCTTTTGTTCGGCATGCAGTTTTGTCCTACTTGTGGTGTATGGAATTTGGTAATTGCAGTGCTCGTGGGGAGTTTGCTTCACTTATTAGTACAGGTGCGGGCAGCATTACAACTAGGCTATGTCCCTAGTATAGTATTAAAATTTTCGCGATATGTTAGGGATATCGTCACACTGTCATTACCTCGAATTTTAGGATTGGCAGTAGAACAAGTTGCGATTATGTTTGATACATTTTGGAGTCTACTTTTAGGTGCAGGGGCACTAAGTGTGTTTAAGTATGCTTCTTCTTTGCAAGCAATGCCTGTGCATTTGTTTGTAAATAGTATTTTGCAAGCGAGTTTCCCTGATTTAAATAAAAATGCTGCGAAGAACGGTAAAAGTGTGCCTTTTGTAAAAATGTTTTTGGAGATTTTTGCTTATCTTTTCTGGGTGCTTGGGTTTGTAGCTGCAATCGTTGTTGTTATGAAGATCCCATTGGTTAAATTGGCTCTAGGAACAGGCAAGTTTACAGATAAGGAGGTTTTGAGGACAGCCTTAACTCTTGCTGCTTTTGCTGGTGCAATTGTATTTTACGGGTTTGTATCGCTTATAATCCGGGCTTTTTATGCCTTGCATCAAACCAAAAAACCATTCTTGGTAAGTGTTTTGGGGGTAATTTTTAATATATTATTCTCGATTGGATTTAGCAATTTATTTAGCCACACACAGTTTATAGAGTATTTTAAGAAAGTGTGGGCCACTAAAAATATATTTACGCCGCCAGGTTTTGGTTTAATAGATTTGTGGTACATGTTTACAACACGTTCGTATAATCCCTTGTCTGTAGTAGGTTTAGCCCTGGGAATCTCCATAGCCTTAGGCCTAGAGGTTTTAGTTGCAATTATACTTCTAAATACAGAAGTGCAAGTGTTTAAAACAGCCTTAAGTGATAAGAGGTTTAAAGGTAAAATGTTACAAGTGACATTTGCTAACTTGCTTGTTTTCATCGTTGGCTCTGTTGCCTATGAAGTTGTAAAGGGTATCACGGGGTACAGTATACTGGCGCTTTTGTTGCAGGTAACAGTAGTTTTAATTGTGACTGGAATTTTGTATGTTTTGTTGACACGAGATTTTTTATCGGTATTGTTAGGCAAATTAAATAAATTAAAGGAGAGATAAATGAGCCGTGTAATATTAGTTAGTAATTATACAGATTCCTATGAAGTAAATAGACTTATACAGGAAAGCCAGGCTTTAGGGG
>JALVLD010000184.1 GCA_027033525.1 Candidatus Dojkabacteria bacterium | reverse complement strand
GATCAACATAAAGGTGTTGTTGCATCTGTTAGAATTTTTGGAGGTAGTATTCAAGCAGGTAAAAAGCTTTTTTTAGTGAATATGAACAAAGAGTTTATTGTGCGCGAGGTTGGGTTGTTTAAGCCACATAGGCAACAAGTTAAAAGTTTAACAACTGGCATGGTAGGTTATGTAGCTACAGGTATAAAAGAAATACGTGATGTCCGTATTGGTGATACTATAAGCACTTCAAGTAAAATTGTTATTCCAGGATTTAGTAAACCTAAGCCAAAGGTTTTTGCTTCTGTTTTTCCAGCTAACGATAAAGATTTTATCCACTTAAAAGAAGCTATTGAGAAATTAGCATTAAATGATGCAGCCTTAGACATACAGGTAGATAATTCATCCGTTTTAGGGCAGGGTTTTAAAATCGGTTTTTTAGGTTTGTTGCACTTAGAAATAACGAAGGAGCGGTTGCTTAAGGAATTTTCTGTAAATACTGTAGTTACAATGCCATCTGTTAAATATAAGGTTAAGCTTAAAACAGGAGAAACAATATATATTAAGGGGGCAACGTATTTGCCAGAAAAACCATTAATAGATAAAATTTATGAGCCAGTAATTAAGGGGGAAATTTTAGTTCCAAATAAGCATTTAAATGGCATTTATGAACTTGTTAGAGAAAGCCGTGGACTAGTAGAAAGCACAAGCACTTTGTATAGTTCTGCAAGTAGAAACATTGTTTATTATATGCTTGCAGTCAAAATCCCCTATGCAGAGCTAATAAAAGGGTTTTTCAATAAATTAAAGGCTGTTTCAAAAGGGTTTGCTTCATTACAATACGATAAGATAATTTATGAGCCTACAGAAGTTGTTAGGGTTAATATCTTAGTAAATAAGCAAATTGTATCAAGTTTGTCATTTTTAGAAGTGCCAGGTAAAGCAAGGGAAAGAGCTAAGAAAATTTTAGCAATACTAAAACATACTTTAGACAAACAAATGTTTCCAATTCCTTTGCAAGGGGCAATTGGTAGTAAAATTATTGCACGCGAGACTATTCCAGCGTATAGAAAAAATGTTACTGCTAAGTTGTATGGTGGAGATATAACGCGTAAAATGAAATTGTGGCGAAATCAAGCAAAGAAAAAGAAAATTCGTTCACAATTTGCTAAGGTAGATATACCCCACTCTGCCTTTGTGAAAATAATGCAAGAAACCTAGCCAGGACCATAGGAATTTGTGTTAATTTTGTTTTGCTGAGTTGTATAAAGAATATAACCAACGGCCAATACAAAATCCCAATGCTGTTTCTAAAAAAGCATCTAAAGCGAGTGGTCCTAACACAACCTTTTCTAGCATAGGAGCATAAATAGCTGTAAGCATTGTTGTGAAACTAAAAAGAAAACCTACTTTTGCTGCAAATTTTTTGGGTCAAGCATTTATAAAAAAAGGTTTAAGTTTTGGTATGTTGTGTACAACGACCTTACTTATAGCAATTGTTAGGTTTATATTACATAGGGTATATTCTAGTTAAGAAATCTAGTGTTAAATATATTCCGAATATAAAAGGAGAGGTCGTAATTCCAGCGATTGCAAATATCAAAGTCATAAAAGCATTCGTTCTTGAGATATGTTCATCTACTTTATTTTTATTTATTAGGCAAGCCGCATATAGTATAAGGTTTAGAGTTATTAATTTACAGGACAGGCTATTTGTTTGTTAGCCTTTTTATTTATGTATTCCACAAAATCTGTAAGGATCTTTTTCGGTTTGGTTTGTTTAAGCCATTTTTGGGTTTGAGTTATGGCTTCTTGTGTAAATAATGCCAATATATCATTAAGATCCTTTTGTTTGTCTTCCTTGAAAAGTTTATAGAAAAGACCAGATTTTGTTACATACTCTATTGGGTAGACAATGTGCGTAGTTAATACCTCTGGTGCGGGGGCGTGGAGTTCGACACAATCTTTATCGCGGTTATATGAGATTTTTATCTGATTATTTTCAAGATTGTAGCCATAATATACTTCTACTTTTCCTTTTATTGCAACATAATGGGAGAATAAAATTTTATTAATAATACCCTCGCGTTTTGGGGATTTGCTAACTTCAACATTAACAAGTCGCTTGCCTACAACTATAAATTTTTGGGGAGTAATCTCACTAAGAACTATTGATTTTACAGTGCGTTCTTTCGAATAAGGCCTAAATAACAAGAAATAATTAATAAATGTAAGTATAATTAAAATCGTTATTATATAAATTTTTTTCATTTTGCTTTTTATAAATATCTTGGTACTATATTTTTATAGT
>JALVLD010000183.1 GCA_027033525.1 Candidatus Dojkabacteria bacterium | reverse complement strand
CAACCCTAGTAACCTTCCCACATGTAGGGCAAACTAACATAACATTAGATGCATCAATCGGTGCTTCAATTTCAATGACACCACCAGGAGCGTCTTTCCCCAATAATCCTTTCTTTATATGCTTCTTAACCTTATTTATACCTTCTACTACAAACCATAAACGCCCTTTTTTAGTAACCACTTTTTTTACAATGCCCTCTTGACCTTTATAATCACCTACGATTACTTTTACCTTGTCACCTGTTTTTATTTTTCTCATAGTACTTCTGGAGCTAATTGAGTTATTTTATCAAAACCATAAGCCTTAAGTTCTCGTGCAACTGGCCCAAAAATACGAGTCCCCTTCGGGAACTTAGTTTCACCATCTAAAATTACCACTGCATTATCATCGAAACGAATGTAAGTCCCATCCGCACGTCGATACTCCTTTCTCACACGAACTACAACTGCTCTATGCATTTCGTGCTCCTTAACACTGCCATCTGGCTTCGCCTTTTTAACAGCAATTTTAACCACACGAGCAATAGGAATACTTTTAACCTTGCTGCCGCCAAAAACACCTATTATTTGTGCTAGAGATGCACCAGTATTATCCGTTACTTTTACATAGGAACCTATTTTAAGCATTTCGAATTTTTTCTATTTTATTTGCGTCAACAATTACAAAGTGTTTCATCTTAGAATATCTGCGTGAGGCTACAATATATACCTTTTCTCCTACCTTATGTTCATCATCAGAGTGAACCAAGAAGTGTTTGCGCACGGTAATAACCTTCTTATATTTAGGATGTATCATAGTACGCTCTACTAACACTTTGTAGGTTTTATCTCCACTCTTTTTAACAATAGTTCCTTGTAAAATTTTGCGTGCCATTATTTTTTCTTTAATTGATTTATTTTAGTAAGTACTTTTGCGATTTGCTTCTTAGTATACTTTATTAAGTGCGTCTGTTTCAACTCGCCAGCTAGCTTTTGCTTATATAAATCCGCTAGCTTTTTACGCAAAGCAAAAAGTTCTTTTTGCAAACTCCCCTCTACAACTTTTGTCTCTGACATATTAATTTTCTTTAACAAACTTAACTTTAACTGGTAATTTATAGGCTGCACGGCGAAATGCTTCACGAGCTACTGTTTCATCTACTCCTCCGAGCTCAAATATCACTGCTCCTTTTCGCACTATAGCCGCATAATAATCAACGTCTCCCTTTCCTTTACCCATTTTTACTTCTGCAGGTCTTTTAGTTATGGGTCTGTCCGGAAATACTCTGATCCACAGCTTACCTTTACGTTTAATATACCCCATAATTGCTTTTCTCGCCGCATCTAATTGCTTAGCTGAGATAAGTGCATTATCAAGTACCAATAAGCCATAAGCGCCAAAGTTCAAACGATCTCTAATTGCCGTTTTCTTTTTAGGCACTATTTTAAAAGGCTTCCTATATTTTATTCTTTTGACCTCAAACACGGCTCGATAAATCTAAATTTAATACACATCTCCTTTATATATCCAAACCTTTACACTCAATACACCCGCATTACTAGTTTCAGCACGCTCATAGGCATAATCTATATCTGCCCTTAAGGTATGTGCAGGTACTCTACCGAATCCCTTTTTATACAAATTAGCATGCTCTCCTCCGGTTAAACGACCAGCAACCCAAATTTTGGCTCCTTTAACGCCAGTCTTCTTAATAGCTTCAAGTGCACGTTTTACCAAACTTCGTACCGATCTACGTCTTTCAATGCCCCTTGCAATTTGCTGTGCAACTAATGCTGCAGACATGTTCATTTGTTTAACATCGCGAATCTTTAACTCTATTGCCTCTTGTTTTAACATCTTTTGTAAATCTTTCTTGGTTTGCTCTATAAGCGCTCCCCCCCTACCAATTGCTAAACCAGGTCTAGCAACATATACAATAATTTCCAATTTTTGAGTTCTAACAATCTCAATCTTCTCTACTCCCGCAGATGCAAACCTTTTTCGTAAAAAATCACGAATTTCAACGTCCTCCGTTAAATTCTTTACATAGTCCTTTTTATTTTTGGCAAACCAGGTCGATAACCAACCTTTAATTACGCCCAGCCTCAAGCCGTATGGATGTATTTTATGCCCCATGTTCCAATTCAACAAATATATTAGCTCTATAATTTCGAATTATTCTTACCCGTCCTTTGGCGCCACCGTGACCATATTTCCTCATTTTTTTGGTTCCCTCGGTTGCCCAAATTCTAGAAATTACCAACTTATTCGGATCCAACTTAAAGTTGTGTTCTGCGTTTGCAATCGCAGACTTTAAGAG
>JALVLD010000182.1 GCA_027033525.1 Candidatus Dojkabacteria bacterium | reverse complement strand
AAAGAGTATAGCAAAACATTTATTTATCTTGATAGGGCAGAGAAACTTGCAAAAGGATATATGGATAGTTTAAATAAGAGTAGCTCTAAACCTCCTACTGAAAATATTAAATGGTACAATAAGATCCTTGGTGAGATCGAAGGCTTTAGGGAGAGATTAGATAAAAAGATAAAAGAAGAAGGTGCTGAAAAGGCTCCTTAGGGAGGGGTCCAAAAACCTAATTTTTTTATTTTTTTCAAGATTTATTTATTGGCAGTTTGAGGGCTCGTGCTAAATGTTTTATATTACAAAGGCATTGATTGTCAATCAGGTATTGATAAAAATGGATTTGAGGTACAATCTACTGAAAAATACATTAAATTAAAAGAGGTTGACTTTTTAAATAAATGTGATAAAATATTTAAAAAACCATTTTGGGCCAACTCCTGTCGAATTACCTGACATTTTAAAACAAATGCAAAACAACAAAGAAATTATACTTATTCCTAGCAAATATTTTGGGCACAACCAACGAAAATATTTACCAAACAGAGAACCAAATTTAGAACAACTAACTGCTCAAGCCAAAGAACATATAGATTGGGAAATTGAGCGCTTTAAAGATTTTAATGCAGCCAAAATTAGCGAGTATTCTCATGGTGATGTACCGTACATAGGTACAGAAGATGGACACATAATAGATTACGAAGCAGTGTTTTACCGAACTCCAGAATATTCTGTACGGCAAGAATAATTAAAGGGGGCAGGATACGGGCAAGCTATAAAATGCTCTTTTAATAAAAACAGGCAGGCTAATCTACATAGTTACATAGGCCCCAGAATACGCTACTTAAAATTCTATAACTAATTTAATTAATGTAAGCTTGAATAATAAACACAAACAAGAAAAAATTACTGGCAATCCTCATGCCAATGAAACAATAAAATTTGTGCAAATCCAAGCATTTAAAAAGGACCTTAAAAAGTTACAGAAAAAGTTTAGAACATTAGGGCAAGACTTAAAAATTTTAGAAAAGTACGCTATTACATTGTTTCACTTGTATAAACAAATAGAGAATCGCTACATTTCTAGTAATACCATTGTTGAAATTAAAGGAATAGGTAATACAGAAAATATAAAAATTTACAAAGTACGCAAAATAGCTAGCAGAAGTATAAAAAGTAAAGGTTCTAGAACCGGGCTACGGCTAATATACGCATACTTGCCCGAACAAGGCACAATTTATTACCTGCAAATTTACCTAAAAGCCGATAGAAATATTGAGGATAGGAAAAGGATAAAGGAGTTTGTTAGGGGAAGGGGAAAGGAATAATTGGAAGATTAATATACCAAATCTAGTTTTTGGCATTCTGGTGTAACCATATTTTAATTTGTTTTGTCATTACAATCCCCTCCCACCCCAATCTTACCGCAAAACCTCCTTAATGGTTTAAAACATTGTATAATTTAGCATGTCGCAAAATCAAAATAGTAATAACAATACAGACATTTTTTCTAACGATCCTTTTCCAGACCTAATCATTAACATGGGCAAACATGAAGAAATAGAAGACACTAAACCTATAACTATAGAGACGACTTCCACACATCAAACAAAATACATCCACCATTTTACTGATTCTGGGAATCAACAAACACAAAACGCGGAAAATAGTAATCGAACAACACTTACACTTACTGATCCAGGTACACCTCAAGGATTAACTACATCTAAAATAAAACAAACAGAAAGAGCCTTTAAAAGATCAAATCGTTCTGGAGCAACTGCCCAACCCAACCATAATAATTCCCCTCATAACCTCCAATACGTTTTTACTAAGCTTCTTGATAATTCTGTAGCAATAGACATTATGGTGGGGTTCTTTTATTTTTCAGGCTTCTTAAATTTAAGGCATGAGTTAAAAGATAAAGATATCCGAATTCTTGTAGGAATGGAGATTGATAGAACTGTACGTAATGCTGTAGAATTTGCTCTTAACCCTGAAAAAGTATTAGGAAAACAAAACACCGCTAAAGCACAACAAAATTTTACAACCCAAATTCAACAAATGTTTGATTCTGCTTATTTTGAAAAGCCAGAGAATAAAGAAGCATTTCAAATATTTTTAGAAAAAATTCAAAATGGTACACTAGAAGTTAGAAAAACCAAAAGCCCAGCACATGCCAAGTTATACATTCTAAAGCCAGAAAACCCAAATGAATATAGCCCAGGGGTAATTGGGTGGATAAAGGATAGCGATGTATGCAAAAATTAGATTTTATTGGGGAGCCTTTGTAATATCTAGTATTGTAGCACTATTTATGATACCTCTTATTTACC
>JALVLD010000181.1 GCA_027033525.1 Candidatus Dojkabacteria bacterium | reverse complement strand
TCTTCAAACTGTTCTTTTGGAGTCCCTGGAGTCTGTTAAATAACCGTTTTCCCATTTGGTAAGATTCCTTAGTGGCTTCAATAGAATTATACAACTATGCAACTATAGTTGCAAGAGGTAGGGATGAGGAAAGAAAGGAAGAGAATTGTCCAGATAAGTCTCAGGATTGAGGAGGATAAGCTGAGAGAATACAAGAAGTGGCTCATAGATAATGGCTATAGGTCTATTAACGAGCATTTAAACAAGGTTATTGATAGTTTACTTGGAGGGGACTATAATACTAATAGCGATAGTTGTAACAGAAATGTAAATAAACCGTAAACAAAATGTAAATAAAGTAAATAGTAGTTTATTGTGAGGCAGTTAGATATGGTGGATATATTTGAGTATAATATTGAAATAAAAGATAGCTATAATACTTTGAAGTATGAGATAGGGAATTATTGGGCTGTTGTTGAAGAGTTTGTTCTACCGGAGTCTTTGGTTTCCGACAAAGGGACATTTATGTTTAAGCTTATAGAAAATGATGAAACTTTAAAGGATATTTGGATTTTAGCAATACCACATACTAAAGCTATACTTTTTTCTTTCCTTAAAGGAAGACTTAGTTATGGTGAATTTCTTAAAAATAGTGACTTATTTGTTGTATATTGGGACTTAAATAAAGATGAGATTTATATTCAGAAAGCCATAGGGTTATCCAACTTAAAGGAATTAAATGAGAAGGTGGAAAATATTTTAGATTTAACTATAACTCCATCAGACTTATTAAATTTAGAAAGGGTTTTAGATTATCTAAAAGGAGTGGAGGAATGTACACATCATATTCCAGTTAGTGATGATAAGATTGCTTTGATGATTAAAGAAGCTATAGGATGTAGCACAAGTTTAGATTCTTGTTTGTATCAGGAAAGCAGTAAAATGGAAGTAGGCATTGATTCTCAAGGGAAATATTTTAATCATATAGATTTTCTTCCATTAGCAGCTTAGTTTAGAAAAGAGAGGATAGTAATGGATTTGAAAGAAAGTTTAAAGAAATTTTTAGAAAGTATAGAAAACCAGTTAATTACATTGAAACATATTGATTTTTATGCTAATCCAAGCGTGGATGGTAGCTTTGGAGAAGGCCAAATAACAAGGGAATTGAAGTTAAGTAAAGTGGAAGTAGCATTGTTTGATATGGTATCAGTAGAAGGGAAAAAAGGAAGGGCAATAATGATTGAGTATCACGGTGAATATAAAGATTCACTTTTAGAATCTGATAATGAGGGAAGTAAGGATATTGAACTTGTTCGGGCGACGTTCATATATGTTTTGAAGCTACATATTAGTGATAAAAGCATTTTCTTTAATATTGGAGAAGAAGAGAGAAGGAAGATTTTGAAGGCTTTTATAGATTCTACTGGTAAATTAATGATTTTCCCTTATATAAGGCATATCTTGCATATGTTAACTCTTGAAGCTGGCTTTAATGTTCCTCCTATAAAACCTATTATGATTAAATAATAATCATCTTGGAGGTTGCTCTTAACAATTGGGAAGGTTTAAATATGTAAACGCAGAAAGTTTGGATTCATTTTTTTCAATATTGCGGGAAGAGCTTAGGAAAAGGGAAATAAACTTAACAGAGTATCAAATTGATTTAATTAAATCAAAGCTTTTAGATGATTGCCCAGATAATTGCTTTTCTTCGGAGTATACTGAAGCGTATGAGGCTTATAGAATAATTGTTGATTATGGAGATGGAAGACTATCTTTTTATCCACATGTTGCTAATCCGTTTGAGATTGAGTATACTATAAGTAGATACATCATAAATGATACAACTCTTATTAGATTCTTCAGGTTCATACTAAGAATAAATTTGGCAAATAGTAAGGAAAATGACGTAACTTTAAAAATATGCAAGAAGTTATGTAAACTTCTGAGTGTTTCTCTTTTCTTAGATTGTGAGACGGCAAAAAACCAAGCCAAAAGAATGATAGTGTATGGTAAAAAAGTAATAGAGATAAGAAGAGGTAGTATTAGACCGATATATGGAAAATCCTATAACTTTAATGAGAACTCGAAGCATATAGATTGGTTTCCTTTTGAGGGAATTAATGAATGGGAAATATTTTGTGTTACTGCTATTAAATTTAAAGACTCTTCTAATCAAACGGATTCGCTCTCTTCATAACCTCAAGGGTTATGCGTTCTCCTCCTGAGAGTATAGCTTCCCTTGCTCCTAACTTAATGAGGTGGACTATTTCAGACATTATCCCGTCAGTTTTCTCCAGCAGCCAGTTTGCAAGCCCTCTGTTCTTCCACATGTAGGAGGGTAGTTT
>JALVLD010000180.1 GCA_027033525.1 Candidatus Dojkabacteria bacterium | reverse complement strand
ATAATCCTATGCCAACAATTCTTATTATAAAATCCTTTTCTAGCCAAATATATAAAGTTATTAACATTTTGTGGAGCTATGTCCTCATATAAATCTATCACAATAGAACCATAATCTGTCTCTAACTCTGCCTGATAATCTATACCGCTTTTTAAATTCATAGCTGGCTTAGATAAAGTGTAAGTGCTGCCGGTTAATCCACGCGGAGACGGTGGTTGAGCTTGTATAAATAAAATTGCCAAAGCAATAACAATTACTAACAAAATAGACCTTACAAACATTGGTTCTTTAAATGTATCTCCTATTACTCCCATATTTTATTTTGCAATTATATTAATGATTTTACCAGGCACATAAACTACTTTTACAATTTCTTTGCCTTCTAAATGCTTACTAACATTGGGTAATTTTGTTGCTGCTTCCTGCACTTGTTCTAAAGTTGCAGCCTTAGATACAACTAGCCTGCCTCTTACCTTCCCATTTACTTGAACTGGTACTTCTACTTCTGCTTCTTTATCCAAGCTAGGATCATACTTAGGCCATGATTGTAAATGCACACTAAATTCTTCTCCTATTTGGTCCCACATCTCTTCTGCTAAATATGGGATAAATGGAGCCAAAATTTTAATAAATGTCTTTATATTTTCATGATTAGGCATAATATCTTCAAATTTGTTAAAAAATTCCATTATTGCTGCAACAGCTGTATTAAATTTGACAGAATTAATATAATCTCCGACTTTTTTGCCTAATTTATTTAAAGCAATTTTCATTTGTCTATTAGCAGAATCTTGCAAGTTGGCAGCTGAATTTTTATTTTCTACATATCTTTGCACATAATTATAAACTCTTTCAATAAAACGTTTTACGCCCACTAAGGATTCCTCACTCCAAGTTAATGTACCATCATGTGGCCCCATAAACATTACATAAGTGCGCACAATATCTGCACCATAAGTAGCTATAACCTCATCTGGATTTATAACATTCCCACGGCTTTTACTCATTTTCCTACCATCTGGGCCTAAAATAATGCCATGAGTTATACGTCTTTGATATGGTTCTGGAGTAGGAGCTACACCAATATCATATAAAAACTTATAAATAAACCTTGAATAAAGCAAATGCAGAGTGTTATGCTCTGCTCCACCATCGTATAAGTCTACAGGCATCCAATATTCAGCTTTATTTTTTGCAACTAATCTTTCAGAATTATGTGGATCAACATAACGTAAATAATACCAATTAGAACCTGCCCAGTTTGGCATAACGTCTGTTTCACGTACTGCAGGACCTTTACAAACTGGACATGTAGTTTTTCTCCACTCTTCAGCTTTTTGCAAAGGAGAAGTCCCATCTTCTGCCATTTTATAGTCTTTCAAATGCGGCAGTTCTACAGGCAACTCTTCTACAGGTACAGGATCCCAACCACATTTTTCACAATAAACCATTGGAGTTGGTTCGCCCCAATAATGTTGCCTACTAAAAATCCAATCACGTAAGTGATACGTTTTATGACGCACTCCCAAGCCTTTTTCTTCTAATACACTGATTACTTTTTCTATTGCAGTTTTAACATCTAATCCATTTAAGAAATCGCTATTTATAATTTCTGTATTTTCCTTTTCTGTAAAAGCTTTAGACCTGTCTAGCTTATCCAAACTAATATCTTTAGGCTTAACTACCCATTTTATAGGCAAATTATGTTCACTAGCAAACTCAAAATCACGCTGGTCATGTGCTGGAACTCCCATTATTGCTCCAGTACCATAGTCTGCTAAAACAAATCGTGAAACCCAGATTGGAATTTTTTCTTCTGTAAATGGATGAATAACATACAACCCTGTGAAAACCCCATCTTTGGCTTTATCTTGGGATAATACGGCTTTATTAACTATAGCACGTTTAGAATACTCTTCTACTTCTTTTTTATTAGGCATTCTATCTAGGTAGTTTTTAACAAATTCACTTTCTGGAGAAACTACAACAAATGTAACTCCAAAAATAGTATCTGGCCTTGTCGTATATACTTCTAAAATTTCAGAAGTATCCGCAATTTTAAATTTGACTAAAGCTCCATATTTTCTACCAATCCAATTTATTTGAGCACGCTTAATACTATCTAAATAATCCACTAAGTCTAAATCCTCAATTAATCTGTCTGCATATGCTGTTATACGTAAAATCCACTGCTCTAACTTACGAACTTCTACTGGCTGATGACATCTTTCATGTGTGCCGTCTGGATCTACTTCTTCGTTAGCAACTGCACTTTTACAAAATGGACAATAATACACCGGCATTTTAGCCTTGTAGGCTAATCTATATTTATCTTGATACTCTTTTACA
>JALVLD010000179.1 GCA_027033525.1 Candidatus Dojkabacteria bacterium | reverse complement strand
CTCGAGTGTCAAAGTGCTGATATAATTTATGCAGTCTTAATTGATAAAACTTAAAAATTGCTTTAACCGCTAACGGTAAATATTTTGTGTTTACATGCCATCCTATATCCTCAAGACTGTTTAGATATTTTATGCTTACGGCATCCTTTATTACAAAAGGTATATATATCTCCGCGATCTTAGGTGAAAATAAATCAAATATTGCTTGCGCTATATATCTAAATGCTATCTCTCCCCCACCTAATACACCTCCGTATACAGGATCATACACCAATAAAATTTTCATGCACCCTTATTTTCGTGAATTAGTTACAGACACAGGATTAATATAAAGAGGTTCTAAGTTACATTGTTTTAAATTGCGCAATTTCTCCATAAAGGTCTTAAGCATACTCTTGGCCTTTAATTGCTGCTCTATTACCAAATTAAACCTTGATAAAAAGTCAATGTTTTGCGAAATTACCTTGGTATTAGGAATATATACAACACTATCTCTTGGCAATTGAGTTAGTTTTGTAACCTTAAATTTAGAACCGCATTGTACATACCCCTTTAATTCAGATATATCTAAACTATCAAGCTTTATTCTGTCTAACCTGGGCCAAGATTGGATAAATATACATGGTGCTTCTTTATCTGCTAAGTGAGCTGCTGCATGCACTAAATCAAAGCTTGTATATGTAAAAACGTAAGCTGCATTTAATTGATTTATTGCCATAGCAAAAGAAATCCCCACCCTAACTCCTGTATAACTTCCAGGCCCTTGGTTTACAAAAAGATGCGTCTTATTGTTAATCACTAACTTTTCAAGTGCTTGTTTTATATCTTCTTCAACTATACGGCCACCTGCAAAAATAAAGCTAGGAGAAAGTGCATTTTGTATAAAAATATAGTCCATATTTTAGTGTATCACTTTATAGTCCCGTTTATCCTTCTTTGTATGAATAACAACTTTAAACATAGGCAAATTAAACCCTTGGTTCTTAAGGTAATCATACAATAAATCTCCCCATTCTATAAGGACAATATCAGCCGTTTGTAAGATTTCCCAAAAATTTACTTGCCCCAAAATTGCTTCGATGTTTTCCTGCATTGGCTCGCGAAGTCTATAAAAGTCTAAATGATATGCTTTCCCTGCTAAAGTATCTATTTCGCGGCTAATGATAAATGTGGGACTTACCACATTCTGTTTTGTACCTAGTGATTCTAAAAATGCACGACTTAAATAGGTCTTTCCAGCCCCTAAAGGGCCTTCCAAAAAAAATATTACAGGTTTTAAAGACGAATCTAACTGACGCCCCATAAACTCAAGGACTTGTTTAAAATCCATAGGATTTCACACTGATTTAAACCTGGGCTCGACAGGACTCGAACCTGTGACCTCTCCGATGTGAACGGAGCGCTCTAGCCAGCTGAGCTACGAGCCCTATATTATGTTAATAATTATATAGGAAATCTGGCAATTTATAAAGGCTCTAAATCATCAGAATCAAACAAATCATCTAACTCTGAATCGTCTAAAGCTCCTACCTCTAACTCTTCTCCACCAGATACCTTTTTCTCGTCTCCCTCAATTGAAAATTCGTCCGCTTCCTCTCCTAAAATTTCGTTGATATCCCCATATATTTCTGTGCCCTCAGACATTAACTTTTTTATCTCCGCAAGAGTTAGCAGTCGTGTTTCTTTGTATTCTAGAGTCTCGCCGCAATGGTTACACAATACAACATACAACTTTTCTTCGCCGCAATCTGGACACTGCAACACAAGTACTCGGAATTTTTTCTCACTTGTCTTTATTTTCCTTGCACACGCCATCCTTTAGTACTTCTTAACTAACATACAATTCAAGTATAATAAAAAAAATGTATTAAGGCAACATCCTTTTGAGCTATTACATTGTCCGCAACTCTAAACATGTGTAAACTCAACAAAATAAATAATCTATCTTGCACGCTACCCAAAGACTATCCATATTTAGGCCAACAACAATGCTTGTATTTTTTACCGCTACCACACGGGCAAGGATCATTGCGACCTGGAACTTTCTTTAATTTTAGGGGTTTATCTGTTTGTACGATTTTTGGTCCTTGCCCTTGAGTCTTGTCTGGAATCTCAAACCTACCTGAAACCAAATCCCCTACTGTAGGCCCATCTGAATGCCCAAAACTTAAATTATCCATAGAATGCTCCACTGCTTCTGGTTTTAATACTCCTATCCTAAATGCTCTTTTTGCAATCATGTCTTTAATACTTACAAAAAACTCCTCAAATAAACGACGACCTTCCCTTTTATACTCTACTAACGGATCTCTTTGAGCGTAGCCTCGCAGTCCAATCCCCTCACGCAAGTCAGCCATGGTGTCTATATGTTCCATCCACAAGAAATCTATTGTTTGTAACAACATAAAACGCATATATCTTAATACGTCGTCAATTGTTCTTAATAAACCCAATTGCAAACTATATGCTATGATAAGAATTTGATATAAATATATCCCATCCTGCCCTAAAGATTCCCAAAACTTATTTTCTGTTAAATTAAGCTTTGCAAGTATTTGCTTAAATATCTGATCCGGAAGCATTGTATCAATGTACTCACGGAGAAAATGCATGGCCTCTTTATCATTCTCCCCATTTGGAGTAGTAATACCTGCAAGTAATAGATTCACCCTTTCTACTATTTGTTTAAGCAACCAAAAACGCAAGGGCGTCATAATATTCTTAACCCATAGCTCAACAGGTAGATCAAAATTATATGGCCTACCCAAAGTATATCTCTTTAATGCATTAACTATACTCGCGGTTTGGGCCTTAGACAATTCAAACGGATTTAGCCTGGCTTTTGGTAATAATTCTTTTGCATCTTTAGGCTCCTGCTTTAAAAGAACAAGTATTAATCTACGTAATTCATACACAATGTCACGTTGTTTATTTAACACATCATCGTACTCGACCAGACGTCTACGTATATCAAAATGCATTGATTCTATTTTCTTTTGTGCGCGTTGTATAGCACCACTTAAAAATCTAGATTCTATGGGCACATTATCTGGAATCTTAATCTTGTTATATATGTTTTTTAGGAGATCTCCCCCAAACACGCGCAATAAGGTGTCCTCTAGAGATAAAAAGAACTTAGAAGCCCCTGGATCTCCTAAACGACCAGCACGCCCCCTTAACTGATTATCTATACGTCTAGCCTCATGTCTTTCTGTCCCAATAATATATAACCCACCAAGTTTTTTTACTTCTTCAGAAATCTTTATGTCTGTACCACGACCCGCCATATTTGTAGCAATAGTAACAGCACCTTTTTGCCCTGCTTTAGCTACGATTCTAGCTTCTTTTTCATGATGCTTAGCATTCAAAACTTCGTGAGGAATCCCTGCCTTCTTAAGCATCTCTGAAAGCAATTCTGAAACATCTATAGATGTTGTACCCACTAAAATAGGCCTACCCGTTGCATGAACCTTTTTAATCTCCTCAACAATGGCCTTATATTTTGCTTCTTTAGTCTTATATATTACATCGGGATGATCTTCTCTAATCACTGGTTTATATGTAGGTACACGAACGACATCAATCTTATATATCTTATTAAACTCTTCTGCCTCGGTCATTGCTGTCCCAGTCATGCCAGCTAAAAAGTCGTAAAGTCTATAGAAGTTTTGGTACGAAATTGTGGCCAAAGTTTTGCTCTCCTGCCTAATTTCTACTCCTTCTTTAGCTTCTATTGCTTGATGTAACCCCTCACTATACCTTCTACCTGGTTGCACACGACCTGTAAACTGATCTACAATGAGCACCTGTCCATTTTTTACAATATAATCCTTATCCTTTTTAAATAATGCTTTAGCTTTTAAAGCATTTGTTATATGTCGCAGATATAAATTGTTTTCCCAGATATTTTGGGTATTTAGCATTTTTTCTACCGTTGCAACTCCTGCTTCAGTAAGGACAACCGAACGAGTCTTTTCATCTACCGTATAATCCTCCTCTTCTCTTAAAACTTTTGCTATAGCTGCAAAACGCTTATATATCTCACTCGATTGTTGGTCTGGCATAGAAATAATAAGAGGAGTACGTGCTTCGTCAATTAAAATTGAATCAGCCTCATCCACAATGGCAAAATAGCGCGAACGTTGAACCCTTTCCTCTATAGTTTGTGCCATATTATCTCGCAAATAATCAAAACCAAACTCACTGGCCTGCCCATACACAACATCAGATAAATAAGCCTCTTTTTTAGACACCTCCACAAGGTTAGTCCCTCTAAGCGTAGACATATTTGTTAAGTCTTTAGCAGCAAGCTCTCCCTTAATTGTATCTCCATGAACTGCTAAAGCAGTTTTATCGTCCACGACTTTATAAGCAGCCTGAGGTGTAATAGCTGCAACCTCTAACCCTAAAGCCATAAGAATGTGTCCGGCCCACTCTGCGTCACGCCTGGCTAAGTAATCATTTACTGTATGTATATGCACACCACGACCTGTTAACCCATACAAAAATGCTGGAAGCAGCGCTACGTTAGTTTTCCCCTCCCCTGTGAAGACTTCAATTACCTTATTTTGCGCCAAAAGAATTCCAGCTACTAATTGAACATCAAAATGTCTGTGATTTGCAACACGTTTCGCCACTTCCCTTACCCTTGCAAATGCCTCTGGCAAAATACTCATTAACTGCTTGCGTTCTTTTTCTAACTCTTTATGGCGCGTTTCTCTGTCAACTGTTTCTAATAATAAATCCGGATTAAGTCTATTTTGTCTTAGATTGATACCTAATTTTTCCCGAAAATAATTAGCACTATCCCTTAATTCTTCGTCACTTAACTTACTAACCTCTTTTTCTAATTCATTTATCTTTTTAACGACTCGAAATGCCTTTGCGATTTGTCTATCATTATAAGATACTAATTTTTTTATCAAACTAATCATATCCCTTAAATAGTTATTTAATTCTCTATGTTCAGTATCATATCATTATTAAGCTCTATGTCAATAACATTTGTACCATAATAAACCCGTTTTATCAAATCACAATTATTTACATACATATTTAAAAGTTCTAAAAAGGCTTGATCTACGCTCCCATAGAGCACTTGCCAATTTCTTTCATGTTTTTTTGCATACAATGCTTTATCAAATATTCCCAAATAACAATCATAAATCGCATTTAAGTGAGCAACTGGCTTAAACTCAACCCCATTTAAAAGTCCTATAGTGTCTTTTTTCATTGCAAAATTAGTGCCATATTGTACAAATCTTATTGAATTAAGGGACTTTAACTGCTTTGTTTTAATATTAAGTATATATACACTCTCTCCTGCAGAAAAGGGAGATATAGATGAAAAATAAATATAATCACCCTTTACAGTAAAAGGTGCTACACTCTCCGGGAATGTTTGTGTATGCACCAACTTTAAATCTACTGCTTTTTTAAGATCATCTAATTTCCTAACGTGACAATTTTCTCCTGTATAAACTTTTATCTTATATGCCCAATCATTTTCTGATTTAATGTCAGAATTTAAACACCCCACTATTAAATAATTCTCCATTAAATAAACATCCATACTCGTTTTTTCACTGCAACCAAGGTTTAATCTTTTATGACTAAAATCATAAATCTCGTTAAAATTTAGCTCAATTAACGCTCCACAAAAAATTCCCAGCTCTGCATTACTACCAATCGGATGCCTTAAAGGTATTTTCTGCTCCTGCTGAGGGGAGTGAATAATTAAAGATGTTTTATGTTCGTCTAAAAAGATAATATTACTTCTCAATCTACCCACATACATATCTGCTTCTGGTTTTTGCAAAAGCTCGTATCTAAAGGCCGAATTTGTGACCCGATCTGGTGATCTATTTTTGTTTTTTTGCACTAACCATGCTCCTATATAAACTAATACGTATACAAACAAAAAAGCTACAATTATTACTAAATATCTATTCCGGGGAAATTTTTTCAAAAACCGATAAATTTTCATACTATTATTTTAATACTTTATCTAAGCATTTTTAATAACCTGGATGCGGATTCTGACCGCTCAACCGTCCCCAATACCTCCCATATGTCGCTGTTTTTATCTTGCGCCAATCTACGTTCAAATATGGAACAGGATTCATATGACACCATGGTGATACACACTTACGCACCTCAAAATGCAAATGGTACCCTAAGGGCCTACACAAATATCGTCCTGTATTACCGGAGACCGCAAGGGGTGCACCAGCCCTAATTTTTTGATATTTATGTAATCCCTTAATATTTTGCAAATGAAAATAAAAAGTATAAAGATTCCTTAAATGTTGAATACCTACATAATAACCTCCACCAAAACACGCACTTTTTTTATGATAACCTAAAGCTATAATCTTACCATCGGCGGGACTATAAATTTGCCTTTTATAAACTGCAAAATCTATCCCCGTGTGCGGATGCTCATATTTTGTATACCCGTACCATTGACTAACTAATACATTAGTATTGCTAAATATCCAAGCTAAAGGTGGACCTAACCTTTTATTAACATAAACGACCTCTACATTAAATTGTTTGCTTAAACAGCTCCGAACTATTCCCATTCCTTTTAACCAAACTACTGCTTTAAACCGTAGATAGACTTGCTTGCCAATAGAAGAATTAGTCAACCACGTAAATACAATATTGTTCCCCTTTTGCTTCCCTCGTGCATTATGCTTGTCCAGTAAATAATAAACTCTGATTTTTTTGCTCTCTCTTGACACAAATTCCTCAACACACCCAAACCAAGTTCTAATATCCCAAAATGTAAATGGTTTACATTTATAATAATCAATCTTTACCATGGCGTATGGATGCACTTTCACTGCCACAGTATTTGTATAAGTTTTACCTACTCTAGCCGTATATACCTTTGTCCCTGTGATCTTAAATTTGCACCCAGCTTGCTTTATTTTTTTATGCGTAAAATTATAC
>JALVLD010000178.1 GCA_027033525.1 Candidatus Dojkabacteria bacterium | reverse complement strand
TTCTCTTTTTTAGCGTATATGCGGGTGTAGCTCAATTGGTTAGAGCATCTCGTTGCCAACGAGAAGGTTGCGTGTTCGAGTCCTTTCGCCCGCTTGTCATTTTGTCGCATTAAGGAGTTTCCTCATGTAGTTTAATTTGATGAGTTTGTAGTGTAGTTTTGCATAATATTTTTGTGTGCCAATACCTGCAATAACAGAGATATATTTAAAATTATGCTTTTGGGCGATAAGTTCCGCCATACGTATAAGTTGTTTACCTATGCCAATATGTTGAACACTCGTAGGAGTTTTGTAACCAAAATAAATGGGTTTGCTATACACGTGCACTTCTCTAATAAGAGCATGGCCGCGGATCGGCGGCAATTGATAGGTTTGTGCCCGTAGGTTTGGTAAAAACAGCCTTAGGAATCCGAGTAGTTTGTCTCGCCAGGTTGCTTGTAGGAAAAAATTCTGCCCAATTAGGGAGTTATATGTTAGGGTGTTGAATTTAATATGGTTTTTATTAATCGGCTCTTGTAGGTGCTTTATTTGTCTACAGCGTATACATTGACACTTAAGGCCCTGCATGTCCATATGTTTATGTATTAGTTCTCTAATGTTACTTGCAATTTTATAGCCTTGCATATAATTTGCAGGGATATCTCTAAATATTCTGTTAATTCTTACCCAAGGTGGTGTACTTATTTTAAATTGTGTTATAAGTTTTATAAGTGTTTGTTGATCATATTGTTGGTATTTACCCCGCAAATAGAGTTTATAAAGATACGTATTTTTAAGTAAGACGGTGGGATATATTTTTATTTCATCTGGCTGTATTTGTTGTATAAAATCTAGGTATGATTGTAAATCTATTTTATAGTTGGCTTTATATAAATTAGGCATAAAGTGAGCATTAATCTTAAAACCATTTGCACGAAGTTTGTAGCTAGCTTCTATGTTATCTTGTCGCGTATGACCACGTTTGTTTGCTTCAAGTATCTTATTATTCATACTTTGTATGCCAACTTGTATCTTTGTAACGCCATAGATACGTGCTTCTCGTAAAGTTTTTAGAGTAATAGTATCTGGTCTTTCCTCTACACTTAGCCCCACACATCTGGAGTATGCAGTTGTGTTTTGTTTTTGTAGCAGCAAAAGCGGCTGGCGAAGTTGATTTTTAAGAGTTGTTTTGAAAATTTTATAAAAGAGTGGTGTGTCAGTTAAAAGTTTTGTAAAGTTTGTATTTTGGATTTTTAGTTTTTTGAGCTTTTTAAAAGTTGTTGGAGTAAAAAGGTTTAAGCCAATAAAAATACCCTTTATAAAATAAGTCCTATATTGAGGTGGGTAGAAAGACCAGGTTCCACCATTTACTATGATCTCTGCTTTATTGACACTATGTCCATTTTCTTTAAGTACAAAAAGTCTTAAAAGTGTAGTTAAAAAAGGATTAAAATGTAGAAGTAAGCTACGTTGTGCAGCGGGCTCTAAAGAAAGATAACTTTTTGGCATTTTAGTTTCTGTTGGGCAGAAGATACAGGCTCCTGGACAAGGATATGGTTTAGTTAGAAGTGTTACAACTGAAATACCAGATGCACTTCTTATGGGTTTCTTCATGCTATGTTATAATATCACACAATGAAAGGCACTCACAATTTAGTCTTTGTGCATGAAAAGTTTATTCATTATGGTGGGGCCGAAATAGTTTTTGAGGAACTCGTCCAGGCTTTTTATTCAAAGAATAAGCTATTAGTTTATACTCTTTTTTGGGATAAGAATTTTAAGTTTTTGCGTTACCCTGATATTATCGAAAAAATTGAAATAAAAGAAATCCTACAGAGTCCTATCTCTAAGTGGATTGTTAAACAAGCCTACTTTGTCAAAAATCCATTTATAAGAGGAATATTCCAATTTGTTATGTTACCATTAATGCCTGTATGGTTTGCAAGTGTCAAGTTTCCACCAACAACGAAAGTAGTTTTTGTCGACTCTTTAGGCCTTGAAACGTGCGTTTTGCCTCCGGCAGGGGCAGTGATGGTTGCTTATGTGCATACTCCGTTACATGTTATTTGGAATTTAACTTCTACTTTTTTTGCAAATAAAAATAAATTAAAGCAATTACTACGTAAGATTTTAAATAAAGTATACTTTGCTCCCTTGCGCAGAGTAAATAAGCAAGCTTTTAAACGGGTGCATGTCCTTATCGCTAACTCTAAAGAAGTTGCAGCACGAATTCAACGTTTAATGGGTTTATCTGCGCAGGTGATTAATCCACCTGTAAATCTAGCACAAGTTAAAAAATATGCTTGCCTACCTAAAAAGGATTATTATGTGTTTTTAAATAGGTTAGAGCCGTATAAGCAAATAATGGAACTTATAA
>JALVLD010000177.1 GCA_027033525.1 Candidatus Dojkabacteria bacterium | reverse complement strand
CCTCTACATATTTAGCTTCTTTTTCTAAAGCTTGTCGCCTTCCTTTGTAATAATCAATTTGTCTTTGAACAGACATTAATCTATCTTGCAATTTTAAAAGTGTATTTACATCGTCTGTTTTTTGCATTAAATCATGAATTTTTTGATAAGTTTCTTGATAAACTTCAAGTTTTTTAGAGATATCTTCATATTGATCTGTTATATCTGTGCCATAACGCTCTAAATATTTTACCTCGGTTGCAACTTCTTTTAAATGTGCAATAAATTTATCTGCAGAAGCTTTAGGAATTCTAAGAGTTAAACTTACACTTGTATATTTGTATGGATTAGAGTAAGTATTAATGCTTTGCTTTACTAAAAATCCACCAAGCCCATTTGCATACACTACTAATTCATCTGCTGCTTTAGAAGCATCTTTTACATAAATACTTGCATAAATATCTGTTGCAAACATTCTGTCGCGCGGCAAAGAATTATTACTAGGCATGCGTGTTCCCTCCCTTGATTCTTGCGCACGTGCTGGCATCTTAGCAATAGGCCCTAAACTATTTTCTTCTAAGCCCCCTTTGCTTCCTACAAAGAAACCTGGTGTTGATGAGTTAATAATATGTAGTTTATGTAAAAGTACAATAAATGCTACTACTACAACTAAAACTCCAAGGGTAATCATTAAGCCAGTTAAAATATAAAAGAAAACTCCACGCTTGTTCTTTAGGGCAGACTTTAGCTTTTCTTTCATATTACATATTTGTAAACTTATTTTGATATACTTCATTATAGCACAGATAAATTAAAAACTTTTTATATGGCTCCTACAAATGATTTTAAAAAAGGCATGGTAGTTATGTATAAAGATGAACCACATTTAATTATAGATGTTGAGCATTCTTTTTATGGCAGAGGTATGGCTCACTACAAGCTAAAACTTAAAAGCCTTAGCTCTGGCAGAGTAATTCCTTTAACTTTAAAATCCAACGAAAAATTAAATGAAATAGAAGTTAGTTATAAAAACATGCAATTTTTGTATAGCGACGATACAAATTTATATTTTATGGATCCAAATACGTATGAACAATTTAGCTTAAGTAAAGATCAAGTAGGTGACATTGTCTTATACATGAAAGCTGGCGATCAATATACAGTTGGGGTATACAATGATCAAATTATTTACATTAAACCTCCCGCTCAAGTTGTACTGGAAGTAAAAGAGACTGCTGCAGCAGTAAAAGGGAACACAGCTCAAAATGCTACAAAAGAAGCTGTACTTGAAAGCGGAGCAAAAATCCAAGTACCTTTATTTATAAAAATAGGAGATAAAGTAAAAGTAAACCCCGAAACAGGCGAATATGCAGGAAAGGCAAGCTAGATTAGGATGACACAGAAAATGGTGAGTGCTTTTATATTGCCCCATGCCCCACACTTACCTTGACCAATTCAACGCTTTTATGCATAATATCATATATGTTTACAAAAAAGAACCTTATTCAGCTTTTGTTTATTTTCATAAGCATCCTCGTTCTTAGCACCAAGGTTTACGCACGAGAATATATAAAAACAATGGGGTGGACTACTTATAATATTTCTGGGAACCAATCTCAACATTATGTAAACGGTAGATATTATATTGATGCTGATACAACCTCGGCTGACTATATGGCAGTAATTGAATCTACTAACAATTTACCCGGTCCAATATTTAGAACACACTGTTATTTAGAAATAAACGGCAATAACTATGAACTTCCTGTGAAAAAAGCTGAATTTGTTCGTTCTGGACTAGAAACCAAAAGGATTTCTGTTGAATGCGACAAAGGATCAATTGGTAATATTATTGAAGGCAAAAATACATTTAATTTTAAAATTGATGTGCTATTAGGGAATCCCCCTCGTGCTCATATCTCTGTGAATAAAACAATAAATGTGTATAAAGATACACTAGCACCTAATATTGCTACTAGTATTACTGCTTCTCAATCTTGCAATTTGTCTAATATTAATGATTGCAAAATAAAAATTAATATAAACGCGGAAGATAAAAACGACGGAAGAATCAATAAACTTGTAGTAAAATACCATAAATCTAGTGATGACTTTAGAACAAAGGATTTAACAACAAAGCTTAATTTACCCAATGGCAAAGTAGATACAAATGTTGAGATCTCCTATGCTGACTTAGGCATTACAGCTATTGGCTCGTACCAAGCTGAAATTATTGTACAAGCTACAGACGAAATAGGAAATAAAAAAGAATCTAAAGCAAATTTAGAAATAACAGTTACAGAGAATAAACAACCAACGACAACAACACCTACACAGCCTACAGCTACAATAGAAATCACACCTACACCTACACACCCCCA
>JALVLD010000176.1 GCA_027033525.1 Candidatus Dojkabacteria bacterium | reverse complement strand
GGACTCGTTCTCCATACGGTATTGCAGGTATAGGTGCGGGGATTCCGACATTGATGCAAGAGCCCATATCATTTTCAGCTTATCAGTCCAATTGCATAGACGGAATAGGCAGTTTGTTAAATGAAACAGGATATACAACCGCTTTTTTTCACGGAGCGAGACCCTCTTCGATGAATATCGACAGGTTAGGTAGATTGGAAGGATTTACAAAAATATTTACCAAAGATGACTTCAACGACGATACCAAGTTTGATGGAGATTGGGGTATTTGGGACAATCATTTTTTTCAATACACAGTCGATCAAATAAGCAAATTCAAAGAACCTTTTTGTTCTTTTTTGTTTTCTATAAGTTCACATAGTCCGTATGTCGTCGAAAAATATTTTGAAGATAAATATCCTGACGATGATCCTATACTCAGAACTGTAAGATACACCGATTATTCATTGAGAAATTTGTTTGAAAAAGCTAAACATCAGTCTTGGTACAAAAACACTATTTTTGTTATTACCGCAGACCATATCGGACGCGCATTTGATAAAAAATTCACAAATCCTTATACAAAATATCAAATACCATTGATTATTTACACACCCGATTCGACTTTTCAAGGAAAGTATAGTAATGTAGTGAACCAAACGGATATAACACCTACACTTTTGCAATATTTGGGCTATCCGGAAGATTATAATGTTTTTGGTTTTGATGTGTTTAATCCGGAAAACCCAAGATATGCATATACATATTCCAATGGGATTTATCAGATTCTTGATAAGGATTATATATTGTTTTTTGATGGAAATGTGAGCAAAGGATTTTACAATTACAAAACAGATCCGCAATTGAGCAAAGATTTGTCAAATGACAAGATTGAAAAGAAAATGAAAATGGAAACTTATCTCAAAGTTCTTATTCAAATTCATAATGAACTGATGATTGATAATAAAATTTGTAATTATAATTTTAATAATAATAAATAAATTACTTATTATTGCAGTATTTATTACAAAACACAATTAAAATGAATATACCTAAGGATTTGAAATATACAAAAGACCACGAATGGGTCAAAATAGAAGGAGATTTGGCAATTGTTGGCATCACAGATTTTGCACAAAAAGAATTGGGGGAAATAGTGTATGTGGAAATTGATACAATAGGAGATGAGGTGGCGGCAGATGATGTTTTTGGCACTGTTGAAGCCGTAAAAACCACATCGGATTTAATGAGCCCACTGTCAGGTGAAGTAGTAGAGTTCAATCCGGAATTGGACGAAGACGAAGGAGATAATCCGGGGATGATAAACGAAGACCCTTTTGGCAAAGGATGGATAATAAAATTGAAGTACAGTGATGCAAATGAATTGGATAATCTACTTGATGCGGAAGCATATGAAAATTTAATCGCATAATTTTTTTATGTCACACAACCTTTTTATATATATATGCATCCAATCAATGAGTACGTAGGATAATAGTATGAAGAGGAAGTATGTTTACTTGTCTGTCTGGGTTCTTGTGATTATTGTTCTTTCCCTGATGCCTAAAAGTAGTCTCGGGATTAAAAGAGTGAAACTGTTTGAAAATTCTGACAAAATAGTTCATTTTATGATGTATGCAATTTTGACTATTTTGGCAATAATGGCTTTAAAAAAAAGAGATGTTTGTACTAAAAGATGCTTAACAATAATTTCTATTTTTAGTATTTTTTTAGGCGTGCTGATGGAATTTTTGCAAGAATATTTGGATATAGGAAGAAGTTTTGATACATTTGACATTCTTGCCAATACGACAGGCGTATTATTTGTAATTATATTTTTAAATAATAAAATTGTTAAATATGAATTTTGAATTCTCAAGTATGCAAACAACCATGTTGGTCGTCTTGATTGCATTGCTGGTAATTGGGATTATTCTGATCGTTAAGTATTTGCTTAACAGCAAGAAAGGTCTTAAGGAAAAGTATGCAGACAAAAAATTAGCTTCTCCTCTTGTTGCAAGAAACAAGTATCCCGAAGTTGATGCTTTCAAACTTAGACGAACAATATTGCTATTCGGCTTGCTTGCATCACTTGCAGTTGTCTTTATTGTATTCAATTGGACAACTTACGATAAGAAAATGGATTTCTCTTCTTTCGACTTGACAGTTGATGAAGATTTTGAAATCGAACCACCCAGAACTGCTGAACCTCCAAAACCACCACCACCTCCACCACCACCGGTTATCGAAGAAGTACCGGAAGAGGAAATTTTGGACGATGAGGAGCAACCTGAATTTCAATCTATGGATACTGATATAGATGAAGAAGTAGAAGCTCCACCAGAGGATACGACGGTAAAAGCAGCACCACCACCACCACCTCCTC
>JALVLD010000175.1 GCA_027033525.1 Candidatus Dojkabacteria bacterium | reverse complement strand
CATAATGACCATCAAAAATAGCTTCCAGGAGGTATTTGGAGAGGGAGAGGTTTACCTCTTTGGTAGCAGAGTCGATGATAGCAAATGAGAATAGACTCATAGAACAAGAGGCAAGAAAATGGGAAATCAGATTATAAAAACCCGCACCATCGACATCGAAAATCTCAAAAAAGAGATCATAGATCGCCTCAAGCCCTTGAATCCTTACAAGATCATACTCTTTGGCAGCTACGCCTATGGCAATCCTACCAAAGATAGCGATATCGATCTCTATATTGTCACGAACGATGAGTTTATGCCAAGGAGTTGGAGAGAGAAAATAAACATATATTTACAATATGCCGACAAATTAGAAGAGATAATGAAAAAATACCCTATCGATCTTATTGTGCATACCAAGAAAATGCATGAAGAGTTCGTCAACTCCAATAGTATGTTTAGTCGAAAAGTTCTACAAGATGGTAAAGTTTTGTCATGAATAGTGTGCGAGACTGGCTAGAATCTGCCTACTATGATTTGCTAGTGATCGAAAATATTATAGAAAACCTCCATCTTACGCATATGGTCGCTTTTCATGCTCAGCAGTCTGTCGAAAAATCTCTCAAGGCTCTTATGGAGTATAAACAGATAGAAATACCGAAGGTGCACACCCTTGTGCGATTGAATCATATACTTGACGATATAATTAGCGATATTGAAAACATTAAAAATTTTAGACTCTCTGTATATCGATGCGAGATATCCTGGTGAATTGGGACTTTTGCCATATGGCAAGCCGACACTGGAAGATGCAAAGGAGTTTTATGAGTTTGCTCAGAGCATTTTCGATATGATATGCGAGCTTCTGCAGATCGATAAAAATGGACTATTAAAAGGGTAAGTAGATATGATAATTGATGGATATAAAACCCACACCATCGACATCGAAAATCTCAAAAAAGAGATAGTAGATCGCCTCAAGCCCTTAAATCCTTACAAGATCATACTCTTTGGCAGCTACGCCTATGGCAATCCTACCAAAGATAGCGATATCGATCTCTATATCGTCACGAACGATGAGTTTATGCCAAGGAATTGGAGAGAGAAAATGCAGATAAAACTTCGCTATGCAAAAGCTCTAAGAGATCTAAGAGAGCGATTGGATATCGATTTGATTGTGCATACGAGAAAAATGTATGAAAAATTTTTGGAGGATGACTCAATGTTTTCACGAGATATAACATCCAAAGGACAAATGATTTATGAGTGCGAAAAATAGAGCCCAAGCTATCGAGTGGCTGAAAGCTGCACTATTAGATCTTAAAAGTATAGAGAAAATAATCGACGATGAGTTTTTGACACCTATCGCTGCTTTTCATGCTCAGCAAGCTGTTGAAAAATCATTAAAAGCGATAATCGAATATGAAAAGATAGAAATTTCCAAAACACATAATCTAAAGAGATTATACAAGAAAATCGAACATATAATCGAGCTAGATGAAAATAGATTAGATTTTATCAATGAACTCTACATCGACTCACGCTATCCCGGAGATATGGGACTTTTGCCATATGGCAAGCCGACACTGGAAGATGCAAGGGAATTCTATGAATTTGCACAGAGTGTCTTTGATAAAGTTTGTGAGATTTTAGCAGTTGATAAAGATATATTATTGAAGTAATGTTAAAATATTAGAGAGCATAAAATTTGCTCAAATAGCTGTGTATAGGAAGAGCGATGGTAAATATAGAAGATTTAAAACCACGGATTATCGAGGCTCTTAAACCACTTAAACCGGATAAAATTATTCTTTTTGGCTCATATGCATATGGCCAACCTACAAAAGAGAGCGATATTGATTTACTGCTGGTAAAAAATGAGAGATTGCAAAATGTAAGAGAACTAAAAGTCAAAGCAAGGCTTTTATTGAAAGATCTTATCAAGAAATATCATGTAGGATTTGATATTCTTGTAATTCCAGAAGAACTCTTGCATACCAGAGAAGATTATTTCTACAAAGTAGATATTTTGCAAAACGGAAAAGTTTTATATGAATAAAACAGCGGCGAAAGAGTGGCTAAGAATTGCGTATCATGATTTGCTTTCGGCAAAAATTTTATATGATGCTAAACATTTCACAGATAGTATCGGCTGTGATATCCAACAATCTATAGAAAAAGTATTCAAAGCAGTAATTGCAAGCAAAAATAGAAAAATCCCAAAGTCACATGATTTAATCGAAATATACAGTTATATCGAAAATGAAATTGAGATCGATGATTTTCAGCTCGAATTGCTTGCTAGGGCTACGGAATACTATACTGAAGAACGTTATCCAAATCCAAACTACGAATTACCTTCGAGAAAAGAGATAAAAGAGGTTTTGAATTTTGC
>JALVLD010000174.1 GCA_027033525.1 Candidatus Dojkabacteria bacterium | reverse complement strand
ATATTTTGAATTTGTATTCTTTCATTGGTGGTTCCCGTAACAATTTATCTTTAGAGTATTGTAGCGGGAACCACACTCATTTTTCTTTTTGTCTCAACTCTTTTTGGACCGGTTCATAGTTATGCAAAACCTATACGCAAAAATTCAAACGATGCGAAATACCTTTAATGCATATGTGATAGGCCAAGAATATATGTTTCAATTCATTTTTATAGCATTCGTGACCCAGACGCATATTCTAATTGAAGGCGTGCCTGGCCTTGCTAAAACTAGGGCTGTAAATCTTATGGCAGATTTGGTAAATGCTCAATTTAATAGAATTCAATTTACACCTGATTTATTACCAACAGATATAGTTGGTAGTGAAGTTTTTAACGTGCAGAATGGGCAATGTTATATAAGGAAAGGGCCTATTTTTGCAAATGTGATCCTAGCAGATGAAATAAATCGGGCTCCTGCAAAAGTTCAAAGTGCTTTATTAGAGGCTATGCAAGAGCGACAAGTAACTATAGCTGGTAAAACAGAAGAATTATCTCCATTTTTTGTGGTATTAGCAACAGAAAATCCCATAGAACAAGAAGGCACCTTTCCATTATCGGAAGCTCAAACTGATAGATTTGCGGTTAAGTTGGTAGTAGATTATCCTTCTCAAGACGCTGAGTTGAAAATTTTGGAATTGCAAGAAAAAGTTGGCGACGCTTGGGATGTTAAGCCGATCTTTACTCCTAACGAACTTTTAACATTAGGGCGTGTGATAAATAAAGTTAGGGTTGTTCCTGAACTTAAGAATTATATTGTTCGTATAGTAGAAGCTACTCGTAAACCTGAGCAGTATGGTTTAGGTGCATTGGCTAAATATATAAGGCTAGGGGCTTCTCCTCGAGCGAGTATTTATTTGATGAAAATTGGTAAGGTCATAGCATTTTTAAAGAACAGGGATTTTGCATTACCCGAGGATATTAAGGCGGTCGCACATGAAGTATTAAGGCATAGAATACTATTAACCTTTGAAGCTCAAGCCGATAATGTGAGTTCGGATGATATCATTGACCAGATCGTTGCTAAGATACCCATTCCTAAAATGGATTAATTATGCATGAAATATACAGGGCTATATGATAAATATTTACTAGACCTAAATAGGCTATTGCGGCAGCGCAAACTCCTTACTTTATTTGCAGGGTTGTATAAGTCAAAACTACTGGGTAGCGGTGTAGAATTCGATAGACTTAGAAGGTATGTGCCTGGTGATCCTATTCGGTATATTGAGTGGCGAGCATTTGCCCGTACTAGGAAATTGTTCCTTAAAACTTTTAAGGAGTATAAGAGGTTAAATATTGTTTTCATCGTTGATTCCACGTTGGCATCAAGAAGTGCCGACCGTATATTTGGGTTTATAACTGCTATGTTTTTTGTAATGGACCTTTTTGCATTTGTGTCTGCAGCTGGGGAGGATAATTTAAGTGCAATATTCTTGCGACAAAAAACAACGTTCGATTTCTTATCCTTAAAAAGTGCTAGTGTCTTTAGAAGAGTGTTACACAAAAGGTTTTTAGAGCTATTAGAGACTCGAGCAGAGACCTTAGATTATGAAGTGGATGCCCTGTGGTATGTAGAAATCTTTAACAAATTGGCAAATATGTTTAAGACAAATTCGTTGATTGTTATTTTAAATGCTTCTAAACCAGATTTTACGAATGAAGTATTTAGGCGGATATTCGGTGCATTTGCACAGAAATACATCATTTTATGGTTTAACTTTTATGAGACAATTTTAAAAAACAATGCATTTACAAGTATTGTACAGCCTATGTTTCGATTTTCGGGTGAGGGCTTTGTAAATAATAGTATACAAACCAGAAAGCAACTTGTTAGGATGCGAGAGAACTATTATAAAGGGTTGGAAGGTTTTTTAAGTCGCTGGGAGCTTCAGACAGGCTCAATTAATATTAATTATAATATACTTAAACAGCTGATATGGATTCTACATCAATAATACGTCCAGCTCCAGCATATGGTTTATTGCCCTCTTTGGTTTTGTTGGCGCTCATTGTCGTTATTTATAATATAAAAAAAATAATAGGGAGGTACAAGGCGTGGCGGTGGAAAAATAGACAGCACCTTAATCAGCGTGGAAACGGTAACAAACGACTGCTGACGCATGAAAAGGCACTTTGGTTGCATTGGTGTAAAGGGATTAAGAATGCACTGAGGGATTTTAAGCTTACGAATAGTGTATTTCATTTGTATAAAGCAGTCGCTTTATGTGTGTCTTGTAAGTCTGGCTACTTCCTTTTAAGTAAATCGCCTTTGAAAAAACATTGGCCGCTAGTTTCTAAGGATGTTCAAGTAGCATTGGAATCTTTGTACGTAAGTTTGTAC
>JALVLD010000173.1 GCA_027033525.1 Candidatus Dojkabacteria bacterium | reverse complement strand
GTATGCCAAGAAACAAAATAAAAAAGTAGATGAGGTAGAGTCTCAATTTAACCAGATTGTTGCACCCTTATTAAAAAAAGTTGGGCTACCCGAAGTTTTTTTAGAGCGTGATTTATTTGAAGGTTTTAGTGGTGGCGAAAAAAAACGTTTAGAAGTTCTAACTCTTTTGTTGTTTAAACCTAAATTTGTGTTTTTAGACGAACTAGATTCTGGGTTAGATATAAAATCAGAACGTAACCTGTTTTCTTTAATTTATGATTATTGCAAAAAAAATAAATGTGCTCTTACAATAGTTTCTCACACTTTCAGAATTACAGAGTATATCCCGGCAGATAAGGTCGGAATAATGAAAACAGGAAGACTAAAAGTTTTTGAAGGAGCAGATATACTTGAGAAGATAAAGAAGACAAAAAATTTTGATATTGTATAATAGATATTATGGAATTAGCCTTTTTTGTATCTTTAGGAATATTTGTGTTTGGCCTTATACTTTTTTTTATTATTCGTAAAGACAAAGGGATTTTCCCTCATGGAACAATAACCACCTTGGTGGGCGAGAATAAGATTTTACGTATTGATATCCCGCAGCATAACGAGAAGTATATAACCTCTGCTTACAATTTTTTAGTAGCCTTACATGGATTAGGGAAAGGCTTTGGGGTAGTTCCAATAACAGCCCTAGAATTAAGGGCCAAGAGCACAGGAGGAGTGGAGTTTTATATAAAGGCCCCAAAACAAGCACTTGCTTACATAAAAAGTCAGGTTTACGCTCAGTATCCAGTGGCGAATATAACTGAGGTAAAGGATTACGTTTTTGATTTAAAGGAAATCCCAGACGGAGTATATGTGAATGCCACTACTTTAAAACTTAGTCGTGAGTTTGTTTTTCCAATAAAAACTATGCAAGATTTTGATGTAGATCCTTTAGCCTCTATTGCTGCTTCTATGGACAATTTGCTTCAAGGAGAAGAGGTGTATATTCAATATGTAATAAGACCTTATCCAGATGTTTGGCAAGCATATTCGCAAGCATATATTAAAGCTGTAAAAGAAGGAAAGGATCCAAGTTATGTTTTTAAAAAGAAAACGGGGTTTTGGGCAGGTTTTCTTAAGGCTTTAGCAGTGGTAGCTAATGCTCTGCCTTCTACTCCAGTAGAAGTGGAAACCCCTAAGCTAGAAAAACATGTGGAAGAAGAATTAAATGCTATAAATCAAAAGGCCCAAAACCCAGGTTTTCAAGTCGCAATAAGAATTGTAACAAAAGCTACAATGCCCGAACGGAATATTCAACTGTTAGAAGGTATTGTAGCTGCATATCAGCAATTTTCTATGCCACGATTAAATGGTTTAGTAGTAGATGAAACTTTAAGTTCAAATCAAGTCTTAGCTGAATTTTTGCAAAGATATTTGCCAGAAGATGAAGAACAAAATATTTTAAGTGTGCCAGAAGTAGCGACTTTGTATCATTTGCCATATATAGATGAATCGACCCGTTTCTTGTATAGAGTTACAGCAACTAAGTTGCCGCCTCCTGCAAACTTACCGATTAAACAGGGGCTTATTTTAGGTATTACAGATTATCGTGGAAGATATGATGCTTTTGGCATATTAGATACAGATAAGCCTTTACATATGTATATTTTGGGTAAATCAGGCACTGGTAAAAGTACATTGCTTAAAAATATGGTAATAGGAGATATCCTGCGAGGTAAAGGTGTAGCTTTAATTGATCCACATGGCGACTTGGCAGAAGATGTGCTAAATTATATTCCACAAAATCGTATAGAAGATACAATTTATTTTAACCCAGCAGATGCAGAGTGGCCTATTGGTTTTAATCCAATTCAATTAAAGGAGCGAGATAAAAGTCAAAGAGATCTTATTGCAGATGCAATTGTAGGAGTCTTTAAAAAGATATTTGCAAGCTGGGGACCTAGATTAGAGTATTTGCTTTACAATTCTATTATTACAGTACTTGAGTCTCAGGGAACAACGCTTTTATCTATTCAACGAATGCTAGTAGATAAAGAATATAGAAAGAGGGTGCTATCTCACGTTAAAGACCCTGCAATATTAAATTTCTGGCGTACAGAGTTTGCAGCAATGGAGCAAAATAAAAAATTGCTTACCGAGGCGATTGCTCCTATACAAAACAAAATCGGAAGGTTTTTATCGCCACGTTTAATTAGAAATATTTTAGGACAAGTACGCTCTACAATTAATATTCCAGAAATAATGAATGAGGGCAAGATCTTTATTGTGAATTTAGCTAAAGGCAGAATAGGCGAAGAAAGTGCAATGCTTCTTGGAGGTTTATTAATTACGCGTATATATTCAGCTGCACTAGAGCGTGCAAGTATGTCTCCAGACAAGCGTAAATTGTTTAGT
>JALVLD010000172.1 GCA_027033525.1 Candidatus Dojkabacteria bacterium | reverse complement strand
TCTTTTTTTGTGTCGTGTTTTGTGTGGTGTTTTTTTTGGTGTTTTATAGGGTAGTAATTGGGGGTTTATTTACTAAAATAAGGCTTTTAAAGTGCGAATAATGCGTTTTTATAGGGGCTTATTTCCTTTTTGTTGCGAATTGGTTTTTACTTATTTATTTGATTATTAGGTTTTTAGCCTGTTTTTTAGGTTTTAGGCGTGTGTATGCCGGCTATATTATATATTGAAAAATGTTTTTTACCTTTGTTATAAATTAATTAATTGTATGTTTAGACGTAAAGAAATATTGTATGTATTTTGGACACTTGCTATTGTATTTGTATTAGGTTTTATTATTACTTTATTGATGAACAGTAAGTTTAGTTTGTTTTTTGCAATAGTATTGCTTTTGCCGGTTGCCGTGCTTATTGCGGACCGTTGGGCAAACGGCAAGTACAATAAAGATGAAATGGGTAAACCAATGCAATTTTGGTTTAAACAAAAAACGCACTAATTTGTAATAAATTACCTGATACAGATAACAATAAACCAATTAAAGACAAAAGGAACCAGCGTTTTTTTTGCTTTTGCAGCGGGCTTTGTTTTAATTCTTGCTCATTGGAATAAAAATATTGATGCCCGCTACTACCTGCCTTTAAAAAAGGCGAGATACCATAAGTGAATATTAAAACCAAGCCTAATATATTTAATAATAAGCCGATAATTTGTAATAAAGATTGCATTTCCATAACACATTTAATTAAACCTATACCAATACATTATTATAATTGTTTTTCTTTCTTGGGCACCCCCGTTATGGGGGCGTTATGCCTTTGCTCTAACTCTGCAACACGCTTTTCCAATACCTGTAATTTATACTTTAACAATTCTATTATCTCATCTTTGCTTGCTAATAACTCATCCTTATCCTTTAAACGGGCAAGTAACTCATCTTTTTCTTTTTCCGGTGCCGTGGATGCCGGTGCTTCTTTTAACATGGAGCCTTTGCCGGTAAGTATCCACTCTGCATTTATGTATGGATAGTGAATAAGTAAATTACTTATATGGTTAAGTGTAAATCGTTGCTTTTTTGCAAGGATATTGTTTAATGTTTGAGGTAATGTACCTAAATGCCTTGAAAATAACGCCTTGTTATTTATTTTTTTATTTTTAACAAGATATTCAAATACTTCTAAAACCCTTGTATTTACATCATGTCCCACTTCTTTCTTTATTAAAATGTAAATTTTTTACTTAAAAAATTTGGAATTTAATAAGTAATTTACTTATATTTGTATTCGTGTTTATTAACAATATTAAAAAACAAATATATGAATAAAGAATTGTTTAAACAAAGTGGGAACGAAAAAATAAAGGAAGGAGAACTTCCTGAGTTGTTGAAAGGCGGCGTTGTTTTTTTCGCACTTACCCGCCCTCCACAAAACCGACCACAGGCATATATATCAAAGTACCGGCGAAAACTATATAGTTTAATGGACGAGTATTTGAAAGATAGCGGCATCAGCCATACGCACTCTCTATACAGTAAATGGTTTCGCAACCCTGAGTGGTTTGTTACCGGTGCTTTTTTAGAGCGTAAACGCAAAGAACCGGAAAAATGGCAAATGGTTGTAAATGCTATGTACAACGCACTTACCGAGGCTTTGATTTTTGCTATTGAAGATGTACGGGAGCAGATTAGAGATTTGCGCGATCAAGATGAGATGTTATCGAAGCATTTAATTAATTACGAAAAGGAGGTGCAAAATGCCTAAGCGTGATAAATCGAAATATTTTGAGTTTAAAAGTTGTGAGGTATGCGGTAAAAGCCCTGCTATTATTCGCTTTTGGAACCGCAAAACACTTTGCAGCGATTGTGCAAAAACCAGTTTTAGAAAGTATTTGGCGGCTTTGGCTGCCGGTGGTGCCTTAGTGGCTTTGTATTTATTAGTTAATTAAAACATTATGAACGAATTAGTAACAATTAAAGAAAATGAACGCTTTCCGGTTGATGCAAAGGAACTATACCGGAAGTTAGAAGTAAGGACACCATATCATAAATGGATACAAAGACGTATTTCAGATGGATTATTGATTGAAGGTGTTGATTATCAGATTTTAGGACAAAAAAGTCCAAAAATAGGCAGAGGTCGCCCGGCGAATGAATATCAGTTGTCTTTTGATGGAGCCAAAAATATTGCTTTGATGGAACGCACCGAAATCGGTAAAAAAATACGGATGTATTTTATAAGCATTGAGCGTGAATATCGCGAAGGACCTTTTGCCGGCAAAGAAATAGCCCGCCAGTGGGTAAACGAAAAGCAGTTTTTGAACTACAATACGGTATTAAAGGAATTGGGTTTAAGCCAAAGAAGCAGCAGCTATCGTGGCAGGCGCAGTAAATATCCTACGG
>JALVLD010000171.1 GCA_027033525.1 Candidatus Dojkabacteria bacterium | reverse complement strand
TTTTGCAATGTATATTGCAGCTTTCTTATTTATTAACTTTAATTCCTGTAAAGCCAATTTAGCACTATGTCCCTTAATCAATTCCAATACCGGAGTTATTTTTTTATCCGACATCGGTATATTTTTTATATTTGCTTTTACAACTGCCTTCATGATTTCTTATTTATTCATCCTTTAAATAACGCCCAGTAAATGCATAGGCTTTTGATATCTTACCTTTTTTAGCATGGCCCTTAAACGTGCGGGTTATTGCAAACTCGCCTAGCCTATGCCCCACCATAGATTCGGTTATATATATAGTTTTAAAATCTCTACCAGTATGCACTGCTATCTTTAACCCAACCATCTCCGGAAATATTACGCAAGCTCTATCCCATACCTTAATGACCGTATCTTTTCCAGACTCTTTAGCCTTTAGTACTTTTTTGTATATCTTAGGGTTTATGTATGGCCCCTTCTTTAATGATCGTGACATAATGGTATTTTACCAAATTTAAACTTTATAGCGAGGTTTTATTATAAATTTACTTGTACGCTTGTTCTTACGAGTACGAGTCCCAACCCTGTGCCCCCAGGGATCCTTAGCAGGACGCCCTGTACCAGTACGTCCTTCACCTCCGCCATGCGGATGAGCCTGCGCATGCATAGCTACACCTCGCACAGTTGGTCGAATACCCATGTGCCTTTTTATACCTGCTTTCCCGACATTCTCATGCAAATGTTCCTCGTTGCCTACAACCCCAATGGTGGCTAAACAATCCCCGTGAATCAAACGAATTTCCTTAGATGGCATCCTAACTTGCACATACTTGCCTACTACACCTTGAACCTGAATCCCTACTCCTGCTGCACGAGCCAACTGCCCACCACGTCCAGGATAAAGCTCTACATTATGAACATATACCCCGGAAGGGATATTCTTAAGTACAGTTGCATTACCAGTTTCTAAAGGAACCTCATTTTTACTAGAAATTACCTCGTCTCCTACTTTTAGGCCTGAAGGTGCTAAGATATACCTTTTCTCTCCATCTGCATACTGTAATAAAGCTATATTGCCAGTTCTATAAGGATCGTATTCTATAGATACAACCTTTGCAGGTATATCAAATTTATCCCGCTTAAAATCAATAATTCTGTACTTCCTACGAACACCGCCCCCCCTATGTCTCACTGTAATTCTTCCTTGATTATTCCTACCAGCAGCTTTCTTAATTACCCTCAAAAGCGAACGTGGAGCTTGAGGCGTTTTAGCCAGGTTAGAACGATCAACACGCACCATCCCGCGCCTGCCTGGTGTTGTTGGTTTATAATGCTTTAACGCCATTTTATGCAAAACTCTTAAACTTAACTTTACCAGCAAATTCTATATAAAACTTTTTATAGCCTCGCTTTATATATCTTTTTTTAGTCAGTAAATTGCGCTTTACTTTACTGGGAATATGCACTGTTCTTACTTTAACGACATCGTAACCAAATACCTTTTTAAAATATTGCCTAATCTCCTCTTTAGTTACATACACTGGAGCCTTAAATGTATAAATACCATGCTCCTTTGCAAGTAAGGTCGTTTTTTCGGTTACAACTGGTTCTACTTTAAAAATTTTCATTCTAACCTTGCTTTAACCTTTTATTTAAAATTTCAAAAGCCTTTTTACTCACAATTAAGTAAGTCTTCTTATACAAATCAAAAGGACTTAATAATTGTGCTCTTCTAATTTTCACTTTTTCTAAATTCCTAAAACTTTTCGCTATATCTTCTTCTGCAAAATCTACTACTGTGTATACTGGATAAGGATGCCAAGCAAGTTTTTTCAAAAAATTAAATGCATCACGTGTTTTTATTGTCTCTGATTGCAAATCTAGGACTACAACCTTCCCCTGCTTAAAATATTCAGCCAACATATATGCAAACACCTTGCGCTTCTGTTTTTTGTTCACCTTTAGTCTTTTTGTATATGGCCGTGGACCATGTGCTACCCCGCCACCGACCCAAATCGGCGAATTCTTAGAGCCAGCCCTAGCTCGACCAGTCCCCTTCTGACGCCAAGGCTTCCTATCACTATGCGCCACTTCTCCACGAGTTTTTGCCTTTTTGGTGCCCTGATGCAAATTAAAAATATATGCACGTAGTACCTGGGAAAGCTCCTCTGGCGTAATACTAACCTCTGGTAACTTTACTGTTAGTGCCTCTATTTTTTCACCTTTTTTGTTATATACTTCAACTTTCACTTTATTACTTTGTTAATCTTATACCAACCACTGCTCCATAAGGACCTGGAACAGCTCCCTTAAGCAATACGTATGTTCTATTATTATTCTCAAAAATATCTAATATTTTTAGATTTTTAACGGTGACTCTTTTATTTCCGTGCCTACCTGCCATTTTTTTCCCTTTAAAAACCCTTCCTGGTGTTTGAGCCCCAATAGCCCCTATTGCACGATGCCTATCTGATTGGCCATGTGTTTTTGGGCCACCACTAAACCCCCAACGCTTTACAACTCCAGTAAAACCTTTTCCTTTACTCTTACCAAAAACATCAACCTTTTCTCCAGTTTCCAAGTAAGAAAACAATTTATCTCCGATACTAATCTTATCAAATGCTTCATCATCTACAACAACCTGTTCCACAAAATTAGGGACAAAACCCAATTCTTTAAATTGCCCTATTTCAGGCTTAGTAGGCTTTTTCTTCTTACCGAATCCAACTAACAATACCTTTCTCCCATCAGGCAATTCCACTTTACCTGCAACAACGCAGTCAGTCACATCTATTAATGTCGCAGCATCAAGATAGTACTTATTCCTAAACTGCGTCATTATTTTTTTCTCCCCTAATACAATCATCATGCTTATTTCAAACTAACTGATACACCGGCTGGGATCTGCAACCCCTTTAACAACTCAATTGTTTCTTGATTAGGATTTGCAATAACTAAAAGTCTTCTATGAATACGCATTTCAAAGTGCTCCTGCGAAGTCTTGTAAACATGCGGCGAACGATTAACCGCCCAAACCTTACGTTTTGTTGGCAACATAATAGGGCCAGATACAACTGCACCACTTTTTTTAACTGCCTCAACGATATGTCGAACAGTAGTATCCAAAATCTTCACATCAAAGGCTTCTAGCCTTACCCTAATTGTCAATGTGTTATCTGACCCCATTGTTCTTTAAACAAATATTATTCATTAAACAAAAAACAGGAGGCCTTTTGGCCCCCTGTTTTTATTTACTTGACGATCTTTGTGACCACACCTGCACCAACTGTTACTCCACCCTCTCTAATAGCAAACCTCATGCCTTCCTCAATTACCACAGGCACTATAAGCTTTATCTTAAGGTTAACATTATCACCTGGCATTACCATTTCCACTCCATCAGGGAGAGTAATCTCACCAGTTACATCTGCAGTCCTAATATAAAATTGAGGACGATAGCCACTTACAAATGGCTTATGGCGTCCGCCCTCTTCCTTTTTCAAGACATACACCTCTGCCTCAAATTCTTGATGAGGAGTCACACTTCCTGGAGCAGCAACTACCATACCACGCTCTACCTGAGTCCTTTCAACCCCTCTAAGAAGGATTCCAATATTATCACCCGGTAAAACCTCCTCCAATGGTTTGCGGAACATTTCTAAACCAGTTGCAACAGTCTTTATTGGCTTATGTCCAAGACCAAGAATTTCGACCTCTTCATTAACCTTCAATTTACCACGCTCTACTCTACCAGTTACAACAGTACCGCGACCACTAATTGAAAATACATCTTCGATAGGCATTAAAAATGGTTTATCTTCCTCCCGAGGTGGCAACTTAAAGTACTCATCTATTTGAGCCATAAAATCACGAATTTTTTGTAACTCTGTCTCGTCACCCTCTGCAGCCTTAAATGCATTTACCTTTAAGACTGGACAATTAGTATCATAATCATATTTTTTCAAAAGCTCTTTGGCTTCTTCTTCAATAAGGCCAATAAGCTCTGGATCATTAGCGTCCTCAAAAATATTGATCACAATTGCCATTTGAGGGACACCAACTTGTCTCGCCAAAAGCACATGCTCACGAGTTTGAGGCATTGGACCATCAGCAGAACTAATAACCAAGAGTGCACCATCCATCTGTGCAGCTCCTGTAATCATGTTCTTAATATAATCTCTGTGCCCTGGAGCATCGATAAGTGCATAGTGCCTATTAGGAGTTTCAAACTCTACATGTGCAATAGCAATTGTAATACTCTTTTCCCTAGAAATTGGATCCTTATCCAATGCGTCCGCGATCTCCTGCCATTTATCACCTGCGAAGGCTCTAAGAATGCCTCTAACAAGTGTTGTCTTACCATGGTCAATATGACCCAAGGTCCCAAGATTAAAGTGTGGCTTTGCTCTGTCTGCCATAATCTAAATGTTAATAAATTATATATGGATTTTTAGTTAAGCTTATGAATCTTAACAAATTTTTCCTAAACAAGCAACTAATTTCCTTTATTTTTCTCTAATATCTTATCTAAAACTTGAGCTGGCACCTTCTCGTAGTGAGAAAATTCCATATACTGATCCCCCCTACCAGAGGTTGCAGCTCTCAATTTATTTGCAAAGTCAAAAGTTTCAGATAAAGGGATAAGTGCCTTGATTACCTGCAAACCAGCCCTTTCCTCCGTTCCAGTTATTTGAGCCCGCTTACTATGCAACAAACTTGTAACCTCACCCAAGTAATCTTCGGGTGTCACCACCTCAATACTCATAATTGGCTCTAATAAATACGGACTTGCTTTACGAGCAGCCTCCTTAAAAGCCATAGACCCAGCGATCTTAAATGCTGCTTCAGACGAGTCTACTTCGTGATAACTACCATCAAACAAAATAACCTTAACATCCACCATCGGATACCCTGCAACCACCCCAGTTTGCATGGCCTCCTTTACGCCCTTCTCTACGGCTGGTATGTATTCGTTAGGGATAGCTCCACCCTTTATTTGATTGACAAACTCGAAGCCCTTCCCACGTGGTAAAGGCTCAATTTTAATAATACAATGTCCATACTGTCCACGACCACCTGTTTGTTTTATAAACTTCCCCTCAGCTTCTGCCTTGCCTTCAATAGATTCCCTATAAGCTACCTTAGGCTCACCCAGATCAAATTTTACACCATACACACGCCCTATACGTTCTTTCCAAATCTGTAAATGGAATTGCCCCATACCTCCAATAATTGTCTCGCCAGTCTCATTATCGACCTTAAAACTAATTGTTGGATCCTCCATCATGACTTTTTGAATAACGTCTCCTAATTTTTCTGCATCTGCCTTACTATGCGGTATAACAGACGCAAAAACTACTGGTTCTGCAAAATTTATAGATTCAAGCACTATTGGATGCTCCGGGTCCGACAAAGTATCACCTGTAACACTTGCTTTAAGACCAATTAAACCACCAATCTCCCCAGCACGAAGCTCTGGTGCCTCTTCTCTGTGGTCAGCATGCATTAGTACTACACGGCTTAAACGCTCTTTTATATTTTTAGTTGAGTTCCACACATATGTCCCTGGCCTAATAACCCCAGAATAGACTCTTACATAGGAAAGTGTCCCTACGTGCACATCATTTACGACCTTAAACACGAGTGCGGCTAAAGGCTCACTATCCAATGGTTTCCTACTTACCTCTTCACCAGTTTTAGGGTTAGTACCGACAACAGGGGGCAAATCTAACGGAGATGGTAAATATTCTACAATCATATCAAGTAGCAACCTAACCACCGCCGTCCTAGAATCCCCCCCAGCGATGGGGAATAACTTACCTGCTATAACTGCCTTACGCATGGTCTTTTTTAGTTCCTCCACCGGGATCTCCTTTCCCTCTAAATACGCTTCTAACAGTGCATCATCGTGCTCAACTATCTTTTCAATCAAAACTTGCCTATATTCCTCAACCTTATCCTTCATGTCTTCCGGGATTTCACCTTCGGTAAGTGTAATTTTTTCAGAAGGATCATAAAGGTAGGCCTTTTTTGTTAGCAGGTCAATAGCACCATGCAAATCGTGCTCAATACCAATTGGTAATGTAACAGCTACTGCATTAGGACTTAATCTTTCTTGAATAGTTTTAAGACTCATGAAAAAATCGCCACCAATAAGGTTCAACTTGTTGATAAAGCCTATCCTAGGCACATTATACTTATCTGCTTGACGCCAAACGGTTTCTGTTTGTGCTTGAACACCTACCTTCCCGTCAAATATTACAACTGCACCGTCCAAAACCCGTAACGACCTTTCAACTTCTGCTGTAAAGTCAACATGCCCAGGGGTGTCAATAAGATTGATACGATACTTTTCGCCATTATAATCCCAGAAACATGTCGTAGCAGCAGCTACAATTGTTACACCTCTTGCTCGCTCCTCAGGCAAATAATCCATGGTTGTATTCCCTTCATCTACATCTCCTATATCATGTTGCCTGCCTGTGAAAAACAAAATCCTTTCCGTTGTTGTCGTTTTCCCTGCATCAATATGTGCAATTATACCTATATTTCTAAGTTTCTCTACTGGAACATGGGTGTAGGCAACCGAGTTCTTAAAATCCTTTTTATCATTGGCCATAAATTTTTGTTCTTAATTTAAAATGGAATACTTATATGTCAAGATATATTACCATATAAAGGGAATAGTAGCAAGATAAACTTACTTGCAACAAAATAACCTTAAAAGAATAACAAATACTAAATCGATCTAACAAGCCACATCTAAAAATACATAGTCAATACGCCTTGGCTACTTATCCCATTTCGTACGCCAATTAAACTTCACTTCGGGCATGCAGTGATCAATAAGATAAATATCTACCCAACGGGCACTCCACGTACCCTTACGCAAATCTTCAAATCCTAAATCTATGTGATTCCCCTTTATGGCACCTCCTGTATCCTCAGCTTGCCCAAAACCATATCCAGGCACATACACTGTGGTGTGCATATCAATCACCCTTGGATCTACAGCAATAATACCGTTTGTTAAATACTTTCCTGTAGCTGTCCAATGAGAGCAGCCATAACACGTATGA
>JALVLD010000170.1:1558-2416 GCA_027033525.1 Candidatus Dojkabacteria bacterium | reverse complement strand
CTGTAATCTGAGGACAACTTATATAAATATCGTCTATTAATTCGACCTGGTTTTTGTCTTTATATGAAACCCAATAACCTTTTATCCAAAGACGATAATTACCCAAATTAAACACTAATAGACTGTCCTTAATTTGTTCAACTTTCTTTGTTGCCCTCTCCATGTCTATAATGGTCACTACAATGCCAACTCTATAGTTATGCTCGTACCAGTATTCCGGAAAATCCTCGATAGAGGCAAAATCATCTTTAGAAAATTCAAATAATCTATCGCGTTCGACATCCTTGTAATTAAAATCCTTTTTTCTTTTATATGGATGGGTATGAAAGTCTCCTAGAAATTTATAATAAGGCCAATAAGATGTAATAATATCTTTTTTTAAAATTAAAGCCTGATCATTAGGCTCCACGGAGCTTTTTGACCTCTTGGCCGAAGTATCTATAGTGACATGTGAAATAGTGCAAATAATATTTTGAGTATTATTATTTTCTAAAATCCTTGTAAAACTTCCCCACAGTAATCCATAGGTTTCCAGATATTTATTATGGGTCCTCTTTTCTAAATGCTGTACTACAAATGCCTCTAATGTGCTCAATATTAATTGCAGTAAAGCTGCTTCTTTAATTACAATGAAAACATTCCTTTTTTCTGCAACCATTTTTAAAAGGCTGAAATGTATCTCACGAGCCGCCAATCTTCTATGCGCTTCCTACTCCAGATTGTTATAAATAAAATATTTTTATGAATAAAACGCCTTAGAAGCTTTACCTATTCCTTTCGTTGAGAAAAAATCCATTACACCACAGATTAAACCACCTGCCACGGGAACAATTTTTCCAATATTAAGCAAACTTTTTT
>JALVLD010000170.1:0-1548 GCA_027033525.1 Candidatus Dojkabacteria bacterium | reverse complement strand
GTTATTATTTTATTAGGCAATTTCTTAATCATTTCCCTTGAGGCTTGTGTCAATAAGGCATGTTTAACTCCCGTTAACCCAGCCTCTTTCAAAACTTTTTTCAAGGCTTCATTGCTACTGCTTAAGGCAAAACACAAGGCAATTTCCTCTCGTCTTTCTGGATCATCCAGATTGTATCCGTATATATATGCAATAGACAAAACAAGGCGTCCATGTATGCGCCAAATATGCGCTAAATTAGGGACTATGGTTATAATTCCACCGAGTCCCCAACAGGCACTCACTGCTGCTGCATACCACTGTCGTTTATTGATGATCCTATCCGCCAAAGCATCTCTATTTTTTTCAAATTCTGGATGTAATTTAATTTGCCTATCAACAAAATTTTGAATAGAAATAAGGTCTTTACCTGTGGCTAAATCAATACCTTTTAGCATTCCTTCGCCTATTTTGCGCATGACGGTACTTTGATGCTCGTCCTCTGATATATAGCTTTCTTTCACACTCACAAACCCCTTATCGAAATTTAAAACTTACAATGAACTGAATGCAGCCTAACCAACAGCTCTAGTATCACTAAATTCCTTCATAGACAGGCCAAAAAACTCCTCGACATTTATTATTTTCTCGGAAAAACGGGGGAAAAAATAAAAAACCTACCGGTGCGTCGCTGGCCCCCTTACATGAAATGCCAGCACAAAACTGGTATTCCCTGGCATATGACCGTCTTTTGCCAGCTTTTACCGCAATTTTACCAGCATATTGCCGGCACTAGCTGGCCGGCACGTTTGTATCAAGGACAAATGCTATAGAGAAATACCAGGGGAGGAAGCAGAATGTATGTATGACCGGTTAGGCGGCTTTTTCGGGAAACATCTATCACTGCACCTTTTACCATTCCTCAAAAAGTCTTCTTGATTTTATTATTTCGGCTTCACCCTCGTAAGTTTTGGCTAATTCTCTGAGTGTGTTGGCCAGACGATGATACCCGGCATTTTCTACCGCTTCGGCTTTTGCTCGATACTCTGCAGCTAATTCTCTCTCGGGCTTTCCAGTGGGATCTACCGTGTGAACCCCTCGCAAGTTATATAAGGCGATTCTGAACCCCTCACGCATATCTTTGGCATCTTTTGCATTAAGAATAGACGCTGCTGAATGATGGATCCACAATCCGTCCGGATCTGCAGGCGCATGAATAAGCACTTGGCCTACCTTTTCCATGGCGATTTCCAAATGGCCTGTTTCAGCACATTCCCTCTTTACAGCATCTAGCCAGCCCTTAAGAGCATTGCCATCGTAGGATCCGTCTTTACATAGACCTGGTGGGGTACGCCAATAGCGCAACAGGTGATAAGCATTAATTGCGATGTTCTTTCTTTCCTCGGTTATATTTTCAGCCGGACCATCCTTGTTTTTGGACTGGAACACAAGTCGAATTACTTCGCAGAAGAAGCCAGGGTCTTCTGCCAATCGTCGTGAGATAAACTGAGGAAAGGCACCGTAGTCTCCGGTCAAAATTGGTAAATACGCCCATTCCACCTTAATTAG
>JALVLD010000169.1 GCA_027033525.1 Candidatus Dojkabacteria bacterium | reverse complement strand
AGATAAAGCACTTACCGACATTTTGCTTCAAATGTGGGCCGAAGGGAACCTCCCTGGCAATGGTAGTACTGTTGCTAAAGGCACAATTGTTGGATATCAAGGCCATACTGGATGTTCATTCGGCTCTCATCTCCATTTTGCGATGTATAAAAATCGTGTCCCTGTAAATCCGCTCCGCGGATATCTACACGTATCAGGCGGATACCTACATCCCGGTAACGCCCGTACACCAGAAAATGGTGCTCGCATAACTCAATGGTTTCATGAAGGTTATGCCCTAGATATGGTAAGCATGGCTAACGGACTCCACAATGGAAGCAAGTATTGCAAAAATAAATATACAATAAAATGTCCAAGCTATATTTATCGCACAGGTTGGTTTAAGAGCCTACCGACCTATGCTTGCTTTAATCAAACAGGTGAAGGGGCTCCAGTTTATGCCGTACTCGGTGGTACGTTATACAGAGGTGTAGATAGATATGGTTCTAAATACGTACTTATAGACCACGGTGGTGGCCTTATTTCTATATACTACCACCTTAAGTAAAATCGTGTATAATATTGCTAACAGCAAGAAATAATTTTATTACATAAAAAATATGGCTCGCAAAAAAATAAGCAAAGGTTAGTCTACCAAAAGTCAAACTGGCTATCCCCGCCAGTGCTGCAAGACTAGTTAAAAAATTGGTCCTTATCACAATAGCCTTGCTTGCAATAGATGGTCTCTTACAACTTTACTACAAAAACACCATTATAGCTGAAGCAGATGGATATACTATTCCTAAGTCTGTAGTAGTTCGCCAATTACTACACTCTAAGATGCCAACTACGGCAAACCAAATCATCCAAGTCGAACTGGCAAAAGCTGTTGTATTTAAAGAGGCTAAAAAACGGCGAGTTAGCATCTCCAACGAGGAGATAAACAAACAAATAAACGACCTTAAAAAGAAATATGGAGGAGAAAAGAATTTTAAACAAGCTTTAGCGTCACAAGGATTCGATGAAAAAAGCTTTAGAGATCTAATCAAGGCACAACTACTCCTTAAAAAACTTGTGGAGTCAAAATACAAAGAGCCTTCAGAAAAAGAACTAAAGGACTTCTTTGATAAAACTAAAAAACAAAATCCTCAATACAAAGATAAAAAATTCGAAGAAGTTAAAGACAAAGTCAAAGAAGACTACAAAGCAAGTGAGCTTGCTCGACTAGAAAATGACTGGATGGCTGAACATTTAGCACCACTCCAAAACAGCTTAATCCTTTACACAGAAGTGCCTTACAAATACACAATCGGTGGGGGGATTGTACGCTTGCCTTTAATTCGAGAAATTGCACCTGTTATCAACAAAAAGCTTCGCTCTATAATAAACAAAAAGGCTTCTAAAAAGGGTACAGATCAAAAGGAGCAAAAGGGGGCTTCGCAGAAACAGGATACAAAGCAACAAAATAATGCACCAAGCAAGAAGTGATCCCCAGGCAAATAAATTAGTTAAGGGTGGGGCGGCAGCTTCGCTGCCGCCCCACCTTAAAAACTACCTTCCTGGAACAACCAGCACACCTTCAGCAGAAACAAATCGTTACCACTAAACCTTTGGAGGAACAACTAGCACATATTCGGTCCCATCCTTATAAAGCATCTGAACCGAATTACCGTCTTCCACATTACGAAATATAAATGCTGGCAAACCCAACAACTCTAAATGTACAACAGCTTCCTGGACCGTCATCGGTGCCATTTCTTTAAGTTCTTTACGCCGAACTCTTACCTCGTAGTCTAAATATTTAGCAACGTCGTTTGAAAAATCCTCTTGATCTTGCAATACTATAAGTTTCTCTGGCACCTTGGGCTGTTCTGCTAGTTTACTAAAATATTGGTTAACCTTTTGAACCAATATATCCACGACTTCATCAACCAAGGCATATATATCGTCCCCACTCTTTTTTACACGCACGTAAGCCTTTGGCATTTTTAATAGTACTCTAACGTAAAAATCATCTGCAACACCTCTATGGGCAATAGTTTGCCCAAATTCTACATCAATCCATTCAACTAACCCTTTATGCTCTAATTTATCAATTTTTCCAATAAAATACTCCTTTAACGCACTCGATAATTCCATCCCCTTTGCTTTAAAACGCATATTTAAGCTAGAATCAGCCATACGACTATATTTATAAAAATTTATTTACACTTGCTTAAATTATCTAAGATCTTTTCCTGAATTGCAAACATTTTAGAACCATGCAAATAGCCTGTCAAATGCAACAACCCATGAATTAAAACTCTATAAAGCTCATCACAAAAAACTTGGTGGTATTTAGCGGCGTTCTTCCTTACAGCTGCAGGACAAATAAAAAGCTCGCCAAATAAATTGGGCTCATTGTAATTAAATGAAATTACGTCTGTAAGTCCATTCCGACCTTTATATTTATAATTAAGAGTTTTAATGGTGGATGCACTCACGAAATTCACCTGTACATACCCAAATTGCGGCAGTTTGTATTTGTGCCACAATCGATCTATTTTCCCCTTAAATAACTGGAGTTTACAATTGGCTACAAGCTTAAACTTTTTTTCAAACACAAAACTAAGCTTTAGAGATCTCATTGCGAACAATATCTGCTAATACTCGACTGTCTAGATGTGCACCATATTTCTCGCGCATAAACTGCATAATTTTGCCCATATCCTTCCCTAGCTTACCAATGGCATCCTTGACCAAATCTTTAATCTCAGCTTCAGTCAAGGGCTGTGGTAAGAATTTTTTTAATATCTCTAACTGCTTTTGCTCTTCTGCTAAAAGTTCTTGCTTATTTTGCTGCTTATAAATCCCTATAGTTTCTTCTAAATTGCGAATCATTTTCCGTAAAATACCAACGATCTCAGGTTCACTTAAAGGTTTCCTATCCTTAAGAAGTGATTTATTCTCTATTTCTGTGAGTAAAATAGATAAAATGCCTGTAGTTACTCTATCCTTGGCTACTCTAGCTCGCAAAAATTCAGAACGAATTGCCTGCTCTAATTGAGTCTTTTGAGCTTCCATATACAAACACTATATAATTTGGGGATGCAATTTCACCTTTACGGGGGGTTTCTTGCGACGCCTTCTCCTACGACGACGCCTTAAACGCTCAACTGCTAATCTTTTTATACGTTTAACTTCGCTCTTTGATACATACCACCTATGTGCTAAAACATCTGCAATTATTCCTTCCTTCATAACCTGACGCTGAAACCTCGCAAGGGCAGAATTAATTGGTTCATTTTGATGTACTACAACAACTGCCATAGACAAATTATATCAAATTAATATGCTTTTGCAAACAAGGTTAGCCGTGCACCTTTTTCACCTGTAATAAAATCGTGTCCCAGTTCGCTATAGGTATCTAAAGGAACAACCCTAGGCGTAATTTTATACTTGGCCTGGAGGTATTCAGCTTTCTTGTCGTCATCTTTAAAAAATACCTTTATGAACCCGCCCTTGTCATGTAATATTTCTTCTAATTCTTTCTCATTTTGTGCCTCGGTTATATGCTCATTTAAAAATGTATTTGCCCTTGCAAGTATCTGGGCTTGAATTTCATCTAAAAATGCTTCGATATACTTGTATAACTTCGAACCCTTAGAAAAGGATTTAGCCTGTCCATCCACGCGAGACACACACTTTACCATATGTTTTTTAACCTCCTTTAAACCAACCTCTATTCGCAAAGGGACTCCCTTAGCTTCCCAATGATTAAACTTCCAACCCGGCGTATTGTCACTCCAATCAGTCTTAAACTTGATCCCTACACCTTTAAGCATTTTTTCTATGCCGGCTATATATTCTGCAACTTCTAGACGCTCTGCCTCACCTTTAAATATAGGTATTATTACTACAGGGATAGGAGCCATATACGGCGGAAACACTACCCCTTTTTCATCACCATGCAAACCTATTAACCCTCCTAAACTCCTTGTGCTTAACCCCCAACTGGTTTGCCAAGGATAAACCTCTTTATTGTACTTATTTACATACTTTATACCAAAAGCTTTAGCAAAACCTTGCCCTAAATTGTGTGACGTTGCGATCTGCAAAGCACGCCTACTTTTAAGGAGCACTTCTATTGTGGTGGTATATAAAGCACCGGCAAACCTCTCACCATTAGTTTTATACCCCTTAATACCGGGAATCGCCATATAGCTTCGCAAAAACTTATCGTAAATACTCAAGGCCTCCATTACCATTGAATCTGCCTGCGATTCTGTAGCATGAACAGTATGCCCCTCTTGCCACAAAAACTCCGACGAACGCAAAAAAAGCACAGTACGCTTTTCCCAACGCACTATATTTACCCACTGATTAACTTTTAAAGGCAAATCTTTATAGGATTCTATCCATCTAGCAAAAGCATCATACATCACAGTCTCTGATGTGGGTCTTATTACAACAGGCTTATCTAATTTTTTACCACCCGCATGTGTAACAACAGCAACTTCCGGAGCAAAACCTTCTACATGCTCCTTTTCCTTAGACAAAAACTCATACGGAATTAACGAAGGGAAATACACATCCTCTGCTCCTAATTCTTCATTTATCATCTTACCTAAAATATTCTGAACCTTTTTCCAAAGTGCATAACCATATGGTTTAAAGATAATCGTCCCACGCACAGGTCCATAATCGGCCAGGTCGGCCGAAAGTACTGCCTCTTGATACCACGCTGCAAAATCTTTATTTATATCTGCTTGCATAAATTAAAAAAATAACTTTATATCCTTAACTGTTATGATTATAGATAAAATTATAAGTACTATCAAACCACCAATGGTTACATACTTATAAAACGTTTCATTGTACAAACGTCCTCTGGATAGTTTTTGTATTGTAATTATAAACAAATGCCAACCATCTAAACCTGGAAATGGTAGTAAATTAAACACGGCTAAACTTAAACTTAATAAACCAATTAACTGCAAAAAATAAGGGATGCCCAATCTGTGTGATACACCGTCTTCTACCACCTTGTAAATCCCAACAGGCCCAGACACTGAATATGACAACGGCTTTAAATCATGCCTTTTTAGTGCTTGCTTAACTAGACGAGAAAGTAATACTGTATTGGCTTTAAGCATATCTAAAGCCATTGCAGGCCCACTGAAAATCTTTAATAGGCGTGAACCTCCATAATCTAAAAAAAACTTTTCATTAGGAACTAAGTAAATACCTAACACGCCCCCCTTCACTGGTACGTTTGCCAATTCCATCTCTTCCCCATCCCTGCTTTTAATTAACAAATTAACTTTGCCATCTTTTACACGCCTTAAAATATTTAGGAGTTCTTGCCTAGAATAGATTGTTTTTCCATTAACTGCCACTAAATAAAAAGGTACTTTAAGCTTTTTTAACACTGGATTCGAAGCGACCTTTACTACAATAACGCCAGGATTTTTTACCTTGCGCACATTTGCAAAATACACTGGCAACTCAAATGCAACAGGAAATTTAAAATTACTTGCAAATAATAATCCATAAAAGCTGATAATTGCCAAAATGATATTTAAAATAATCCCACCTAAAATTACCAACACTTTCTGCCAAAAACTAATGTCCACAAAGTTTCCCTTCCCTTTCTCCCTTTTTTCTTGCCCTTTTATATCGTTAAAACCACCAAATGGAATAAGCCTAATGCTGTATATTGTGCCCTTAATCTTTTTTTTAAAAAGCACAGGGCCAACTCCTATTGCAAATTCACGTACCTTAACTTTAAATTGCTTCGCAAAAATAAAATGTCCTAACTCGTGAATTAAAATTAAGATATTTACAATCCCTAAAAAAATGACAATTGTCATAATAATTCCTGCTTCTTGTGCTCATAAATAGAATTAATTTGTTCTACGTATTTTTTAGTATATGTATCAAGCTTTTCAAGTGCCTTATAATAATCATCCTCTGTTAAATTGCCTTCTTGTTTAGCTGATTCAATCTTATTTTTATATTCATTACGAATATCGCGTAATCGTTGCCTGTATGTTTCTGCCAATTTCTTTATTAATTTTAAATATTCCTGCTGTCTCTCCTTAGTTAGGGGAGGGAAATTTATATAAATAGCATCATCCTTTATATTGGGGGTTATATCCGAGCCATAATAATCATTAATTGCATCCGCCAAATTTTTTAGCAGGTTCTTATCCCATGGGGTCACAACAAGAGTCATTGCATTAGGAGCAGATAATGTCGCAACTTGATACAAAGGCACCTTGCTACCATAGGCCTCTACTTGAATTTGCTTAGCAGACTCAATATTTACCTCCCCAATTCGCATCTTAGCTACTTCTTTTTGAAACCTCTCTAATTGCTCTTCTAGATCAAGCTCTAACTCTTCAAAAAAAGTCTCTAGATCTCCCATCTTATAAAGCGTGAAATTTTAATATTTTCCCCTAAGGTACCGCTAAGCTCCCTTAAAAGGTCTTGAATCGTTTTATCTGGGTCTCTATAATACTCTTGCTCTAACAAGCACGATTCTTTGTACCACTTCTCTAGCTTACCCTCAATAATTTTGTCTATTACCTGATCTGGTTTACCACTGTCCTTTAATTCTTCTCTATAACTAGCCTTCAAAGTTTCTACCTGTTCTTCAGAGACATCTTCCCGAGAAATATACAACGGATTCATTGATGCAATTTGCAAAGCAAGTTCATGGGCAAAGTGTCTGAAGTCCGGATTTTTTGCAACGAAATCTGTTTGACATAAAACCTCGACCATTACGCCAATATTTTTCATCTGGCCATGAGAATACACCTCAATTATTCCGTTCTTAGTCTCGCGTCCTGCAAACTTCTCAGCTCTAGCTTGCAACTTTTGTTTTATGTACTCTAAAGCCTTTGCTTCATCGTCCGGATATTTTTCAGCTGCTTCACGACAAAGTGAAAGGCTGGCACCAGTAAGTTTTCTTAATTTTATAAAAAGTTTAGTTGTTGGCATTATACTTTTTAACTATTGAAATTATTTTCTCTGCAGTTTTTGCCCCGATTCCTTTAATCGCTTTTAATTCCGCCAAACTCTTTTGGCTCAATAATTCAATTGAGTGAATACCTGCAGCTTGTAATTTTTCTTCTATACCTT
>JALVLD010000168.1 GCA_027033525.1 Candidatus Dojkabacteria bacterium | reverse complement strand
GATAAAAGATACAATTTTTGCAAAGTACTTAATATTTGCAAGTGGATTTGATTTAGCATTTCAAGAGCTTCAAGGCATTTTTGCACCTTTACAACACAGGAATTTAATGTGTCCAAGAGGAGTTTGCGGCAATGATTTTGCAGATGTTTTTTGGCTTATTGCCCAAAAATTAAACCTAAACTCCACCATAGGCATTCTGGCTATAAAGCTAATTAGTCTGCTTATTACTATTGTATGGCTATATGTCTTATACAAGCTTGCCAGTCGAATTTTTACTAACCGTAAGTAACCCTCTTTCTTCCTTACCTTTCTGCAAAAATTATTACAAATAGTTATAATAATACATGCTACTTTTTGTTGGTTTAGGCAATCCTGGAGCAAAATACAAAACAAGCCGCCATAATGCAGGTTTTATTTGGCTTGATCAATTTATATATTTTTTGCAACAAAACAAATATTACACTGTAAGCGAACCACCTATATATAATGAAAAATCAATGTATTGTTTACGTGAAATACGCACAATTGTAGAAGCAGGTGGAGAAAAAAAAGCGCTTTTGCTTAAACCTTTAACTTATATGAATCTTTCTGGCTTTGCTGTGCGCGAAGTAGTAAACAAATACAAAATACAAGAACAAAATATTTTTGTAGCCCACGATGATTTAGATATACCACTTGGACAATTTAAAATTACAAAAGGCAAATTCCCAAAAACTCACAATGGCATAAAATCTATTCATCAACAACTTGGCAAAGCTAATTTTTGGTATATACGACTTGGGATAGATAATCGCAACCAAATAGAACAATATAAGTTTATCCCTCCAGCAGATTTTGTACTTTTACCTCTTACTGCAGATGAATTACAACTTTTAAGACAAGCAATTACTAAATCAATAGAACAGTTATGGCAAGTGGTACAAGACCAGTTGTAAATATTGCCCAAAGACCGAATCTAAACTTCCAACTTGCCCCTGAGTTGCAAGCCAATTTTGACATAACCCATATATTATGCCCAGAAGGCAAACGACAATTAACTAAAGAACAAAAAAACGCTAGCCGACACTCAAGAAAGTTACGATATTATGGCACAACAAGGAGCTCAAGGACTCTACTTAGATGTAAAAGTATCTGGCATATATGCAGAAAATAGAACATGTGTAATTATCTCTCCTTTAAACCAAAAACCTACAAGTTGGATAGAGGAAATATTAAAAAAAGCAACCCTGCCGACCTCCCGTACTTACAATAGACCCAGCAAAGCTCGTGTGAAAAAAACTTTTGTTGTATAATGTATTAATGCCTGTGTTTAAAAATTATTTGCCAAAACATACTGGTATATTTGGCTATGTAAAAGAACCAAAAGTAGAAGACATTGCAGCAACTGATCTTTTTTATTACTCGCCTCATTTTTATAAAATTGCAATAAAATTTTGCTTAAAACACAAAATAACCACCTTGCCTTGCTCTTGCGACCACAATTTAAAATATGAATTTAATCCAAAAACAAAAACATTTAAACCAAGTAAAATTCCTAAACTGCAAAAAATAGCTTATGATACTTTAATTTTTGATCCAATTGTCGCCGAAAAGTTTAAAAAATTTGACACTTTGTTTGTATATAATCACAACGAACTTGTAGGTATTTTGCACTTTACAGATTACAATAAAATGCCTGTAAATATTTATCTTTATGCGCAAATTATAGAGTTAGAATATTTACTTCGTGCTCTTGCCCACAAATACAATTTAACATTGCAAGATTTAGTAGATTTTTGGGTACAGAAGGCTAGTAAAAGTCAATATTATAAAAAACGCTTAAAAGAATACATTGAAACTGTTAAGGATTTAAAAGAGCTTGGCAAAACTCCAGATTTAACCTGGATTTATTTAACAGACTTGATAGATCTTATTAATCATTCTAATGTGCTTAAAATATCGCGTGAAATTCAAGAATTGCGCAATGGAATTATGCATGCCCGAAACAATATAGATGCTTATTTTGAGTTTTCAACAACTACAATGCTACGCAACCTTGAAGCATTTTTAGAATTTTTTAATACTGTGCAAAAACTTAAACAGGTACGTCGTGAAGTAGAAGCACTTTTGCGATGTAAGAAACCCTAAATTCTCGAATATGGCTACAGGCCAACGCCTCGCAGAGTTTAAATTGTTACAAATCACCAGATCGCTTGGCCAATTTTAGAGCTTATAAAATCTTGAATTGCACATCTTAAATTATCCTGCTACACTATAAATAATCTCTCAAATTTTCTGTTATGAGTAAAAATAATTCTCCTCGTTATATTTTTATTATTGGCGGGGTAATTTCTGGGCTTGGCAAAGGCGTTTTTACTGCTAGTTTAGGCAAAGTTTTAAAAATGGCAGGATACGACGTAAACATTATAAAAATAGACCCATATCTTAACACAGA
>JALVLD010000167.1 GCA_027033525.1 Candidatus Dojkabacteria bacterium | reverse complement strand
ATATAAACCTTGTACTCGTCGGCATTCATTCGCCCCCTTAAAACATTGGCAATAGCCCACAGCTGCTTTTTTAAAGAAGCCCTAACTTTTTGCTCTGTCGTCATAGTAAATTATAGCATTTAACTTAAGGCTTTTAGTTTTTATTTATAGAAACTCTGTCTCGCCGGCTTTTAACTTTCGTAATAACAAAACCCAATTGGATTTCTCCATAAGGACGCCCTCTATCTCCCTTACGCCCTCCGCTTTTTAATTTCCCTTATTACCCTTCTTACTGCTCGTTTTAAATCTTCAAAGCCAATTGGTGCAGCAATCTGCTTTATTTGTGCTAAAGATACTTGTTTTTGTTTAACACCAAAAATGCGGTTTAGTTTTTTAGTTGGCACAACGTAAAATTCCCATTGATCTAAATTTAACGGATTTATTTTTTCTTGATCTTTGCAATTTAAAACACAAAAAACATAAATATCTGCCTGACGTTTAGAATTTTTCTTATGCTTTAGAGTTCTTAAATCTATACCTCTAGTAGGCCTAATAGTAAAACTTATTTTACTTAACTTGCGTTGATCCCACGATTGTATATATGCGCCAGACTTTACCTCTATTTTGATACCATTATTTAATTCTAAATCGTATGGTGCCCACACCTCACGTGGATACTCTAAATCTGGTGCGTTAAGTGCCAAACCTACTATATATTCTGCTAAAATGCCACGTGTAGCATTATTTACAAGATCTGAAAACGCCCAACTCCAAAAATCTTTTAGTTTTTGGGGAATACGCTTACCTCTGTACTTAAAATACTCTCTGCCTGTTTTAAAATCAATATCTAATGCAGGGTAATTAAAGGTCATTAATATATGATAGCACGTATGCAGCCCACGATGCGGCCTAGAGTTATATAGCAGCAAATTATAGGTATAATACAATATGTCTCCAGAAAGTCCCGGAAGAGCAAGAAACCAAATCACAATACCAGAATTAGTAACACAGCCAACGTCTGAAGACCTACAAAACCTCGGTGAACGTGGCAAAGATCCAAAACTTGCTCAGACATGGAACGCGGCAAACGCAGCCCGAACATGCCTTCCTGCAAGTAACGGCGATTTAGAACTCCAAGCAGGCTCCGACGGCGTACAAATTGCAACATTAAAGCAGGCCCCTGCGGCCAACGACCCAACACAAACCGCACTCCAAATTTTAGGAAACACGGGAGATGTTCAAACCACTCCTTCCGGGCTAGAAGTAGTAACCCGCCCTCAAGAAATTGCTATTGCGGAAGAACCTCTTGAAACCTCAAACACGCCCCTTGGGGAACTAACCCCCGACGCATCTAGCCAACTACTTCTAGACAATATTCCACAAGCAGTTATAGCTCAGCTTAAGGCAGAAGAATTCTCGGGAAATACGAAGGTCTCTGGGTTATTTGCCGCTAGCTATAGCTACATTCAAGAGATACGTACTAAGATTCTACCATGGGCAATTGCTCAAAAAGCACAAGCTGTAGCTGAACACCCACCCGAAACATCTGCGTTGCAAGCTGAGACGCTCGCAGATACGTCAGTTGACATACTACAAGGACTCCCTAAAATTACAGAAATCCCCGAATCTCTCGAACCAACTCATGAAAAAGCTACACACCAAATTCAAAGTGCTTCAATGGAAACAATAGAACAGCTAAGTATCATTCTTGCCAAGATGCTTGCTTCATCTCGAGAATTTAACCAAAGACGTACTGAAGAAATCTTAGATACGTGGCTACTTATCATTAACACAAAAGGTCACACCCGACGAGAGCTCATATTAAGAGATTCAACAGGAATAGGTAGATTGCTTGTAACCGCCCTCGCTGAACAACCTTTATTACTTACCCCAAGCAATTGGAAACGTATTATAGCTATTGCAGATTGGCTTGAGTTTAACGCTCAAGATGCAGAGAAGCTCTTACTACTGTACCAGAAGTCTGGACTATCCATGAGAGATCCTGTTATTACTCGACTAGCTCTTCAAGTAGAAACAAAACGTCCAAATGGAGAATTTGCTAAAAACCAAGAAGAGTTAAGGCAACAATTTAGAGAAAGATGGGAAACCCATAAGAAAGACGGAACTCTCCCAGAATTTATAAAACCTGGAGGCGAGGCAGACAAAATCATAAATCAAATAGTATTTGCAGTTCCTCCAGCAAAGCTAAGAGGTGCTGTTGGTTTTGAGATAGAGGGTTTTTTACACTATCCTTACAAGCGAAACGGAACACTTCAAACACAAAATTTTATTGCATTTAAGCTCCCAGAACAGTTTTATTTTAGCTTTCCAGGCAATCCTATCAATGAACATTTTATTCCAATAGAAATAAAGCCTGGCTTAGAATTTTGTAAAGGACAAAATGCACTGCAAAGTGCGCTATTGTTTACGCTTTGGGCAAAACGCAATAGCCACGTATTTACC
>JALVLD010000166.1 GCA_027033525.1 Candidatus Dojkabacteria bacterium | reverse complement strand
TTTATTTTTTGGGGGTTTGTTTTGTTTGAGTGGAGGGCATATAGGGGAGTAGGAATGGCGCGTTAAATTAGGGTGGGGGGCAGGTTGCCATGGCAACCTGCCCCCCTATAGATACTTTTTTAGGGGATTAGGTGTAACATATGAATATGTGAAGCATGCCTGTGTGCTTTGAGTAAGTGATTGATATGTAAATTAAAGGACAAGAGATTGAAGTAATTTAGTTAATTCTGTAATTACTTCACTTATATCTTTATATAGAATTGTATTTAATCCTACTTGCTTGGCTGCGGAAATATTTTTAGGTAAATCATCAATAAAGATTAAGTTAGTAGGTGGAACTTTAAGCAAGTGACTTATTAGTTGATAGGCTTTTGGACCAGCTTTGTGTATATTTAATTTTGCTGCGCTAAAAATGCCTTAATATATTTACTCGTAAATATATTAATCGGTACTTGCTTTTTGATTTGTTTATAGAATTTTATAAGTTGAGAATTTAGCTTAAAGTATTTTCAGAAATCGTAATCACCATTTTGTAGTAGCTGTTGGTGGTAGTCGTTTAAATGTCCTAGCGTAGGATCGTCTCGCCTGAAAAGTAGTGTCTTGGATAAATCGGAGATAATAGCTTGAAACATTTTTTATTATAGCAAACTGTGACAAAGAAGTAGGATGTCAAAATTAAATCTTCGGTAGTCTCGAGGTTTATTTATGCCGTATCTTGTTTTTTGGGTAGTAACCCTATACGCTAATAATGTCCTAAATTATGCGTTAAGGTTCCCTTTTAGAGAGCTGGAAATTCTTAAAAACGAAACACTGCTCCGCGGGCAGGACTCGAACCTGCGACCCGGCGGTTAACAGCCGCCTGCTCTACCAGCTGAGCTACCGCGGAACGTATCAATATTGTAGCAAAACTAAGTGGCAATTAACAAGTCTATAAAGTATGTTTAGGGAGCATAGCTTTTGAGATGCCGTAGCCAATTAAAACGACTGTACTTGTTCCAATTAATAATGGAACTGTAAAACCACCTGCAGTGTCTTCTATCTTAGGTTTTTTCTTGACAGCTAGTTGTTGTTTACACGCAGGGCTTGTGTATTCTTGGGCATCTTTAATTGCATAACATATACTAGTATAATTCCCTGGTTTTTGGTATTCGTGACTTAACGTGCATATTCCGTTGTTAGCAGGAACAGTTTTACTGGAACCATCTCCTAGTACGAATTTACAATTATTGGCTTCCTTTATGATACACTTAAATGAGGCTTTTAGTTTTTCAATGCCTCCCTCTGTTTTTGTTATTTCGAGCTTTATACATTCAGGGTTTTCATGAGGGATCACAGTTGGAGTAGGGGTGGGGGTAGGTGACGGGCTTGGAGTTGGCGTGGGAGTAGGGGTAGGTTTTATCTTTTTTTTGCGATAACATACGACACAGCCGACTGGATTGCCACAAGCACACGTTGCATGGGTGTGAGCGACATAATATTCATAATTTTTATCCGAGGTATCGCATCCAAAATCTGGGCCATCGTATCTTTCCCATGAGTTATCTGGAGGTGGTGGAACTTTTGCTTTACTGCAAGAATTTTTACAAAGATTCCAACAAACATGCCCCTTTACAAGGGATTCGTATCGAGCATGGCAATTATCGCGGCACATTGCGATTTTGCCTACTGGAACATTATTAACAACACTGTTATTAAAATTACATCCAGCTCCGCAGCCGCCATTCCCTGTTAATTGTTGACAATGGCAATTACATGAATCTGCACGAACTGTATATAGGTTTGTTTTATGCAAAGGTTGTTTGGGACTAAGGATTCCAGTTAATATAATAAACCCAAGTGTTACTATGGTGTAAATAAAAGTTTTAGTACGCATATATAATTTTACCAGAGAAAAATTTGTTTGTCATCTTAAAGTTTTACATGGGTCGGCTGGGAATCGAACCCAGGACCTACTGGTTAAAAGCCAGTTGCTCTGCCGACTGAGCTACCGACCCATAGGATTATAACACTATGGAGATGTTTTTTCTATGGCTGGTACATAAAATACGATTTCTCCTAAGGTGCCATTTGCAAATTTGACGTCTCCGTAGACAACATAAATAGGAACTAGAAAACTGCCTGCATGCGCTGGCTCAAGATAGTTTAGTTCAATACGACTAATAAGTATATTACTTACTTTAGGTATACGTTCTAAATTAGTTAATTTATCAGTTTTTTTTACTAAGGCAACAATTGCGGCTTGCCCTTCTTTGATTTTTGTAATTGCTGTTTCGGGTTTTATTATTGGGTAAGTTCCGCAAGGGATGCTATCTATTGGCAAGTAATTATATTCTAGGCGTAGTAATCCCTTTAATATTTCGTATGTATTGCTTTTTAGAAATACATGGATGTTTCCGTTATATGGCGATGTTGTTACAGTAAAGGTTTTGTACGTTTTTGTATTTTTGGCAGTTTCGTCCAGATCTATATATTTTTCAAAATTTATTTGTTTTTGAGGTTTTGTCTTTAAGATGCGCCGATCGAATTTTAATATGACTCTAGGTCGTTGATAGTCAACTCTAATAGCTTGGGCCTTAATTAAGGCATCTACCATATGATGTTTTTTAGCATCAGTAAATTTAACGGGATAAACGAGCGTTCTACCATTGGCCAAGTCTTCAGTTTGTAGTCCTAGTGTCGAGAGTATTTGATTTGCTAGTGCAGGGGCACTAGATGTTGCAGGGATTTGTTGATTAGGAATCCGTGGATACGTATCGAAGTCATACGAGTAAGTAAAGCTAAAGGCTCGAGTATTAATAGTAAGTGTGCGCTTTGTGGCATCATCTCGCCATTGTAAAGTAATGGGGTTAGGTTTGGTGTAGTGTTCGGGGATAAATGATAGTAGCGAGGCTAGTTGTTTGGCCTTTGTTTTTGTGCTAAAGGTCTCTCCTACAAATGGGATACGGTAAACATAAGCGATTGGAGGGAGTTTTATGCTAATTGCTTGACTGGCAGTTACTTCGGGAACTAGGTCTGAAAGTTGTATTGCTAGTTGTGGAATTTGCGGAACAGTTATTGTTCCACAGCCATAATCAGGGATAAAAATTTCAGCTGGTGCTGGGGGGGAGTAAATAAAATATTTGTAAAAGTAATAGCCGCCTACAAATAAAAGGATGCCTCCAACTACACCTTTTATAATAAGCTTGCTCCAGAAAACTGCTTCTACAAGTCGCATTGAAAATATAGCTGTTTAATTTTATAATCCTTTGTATAAGTATACCACAAAGTGTTGCCAGGTCGTCTAACGGTAGGACAGCCGGCTCTGGACCGGCTAATCCTGGTTCGAATCCAGGCCTGGCAATTTTCTATTTATTTTTTATTTGGTTGCAAAAATAAGAACATTTATTAAGAAAGCTTGTTATAATTATGTATGTTATATTCTGATTTGCATATTCATTCACGGTTTGCTCGAGCTACAAGCAAAAATTTAACTGTATTAGAGCTTGCTAAGTGGTCCAAGATAAAAGGAATTTACCTGCTTGGTACAGGTGATATTTATCATCCAGCCTGGTTAGATGAGTTCGAAAAATTTACTCAGTACGATTTCGCTACAGGATTTTATAAATTAAAACCTGAACTTGAATCTGAAGTTAAAAAACAAGTTCCTAAAAGTGTTGCAGATTCTCCCGTATATTTTGTGCCAACAGTTGAAACATCTCACATTTATAAGCAAGGGGATTTAGTTAGGCGTATCCACATTGTTACAATTGTTAAAGATTTAAAAATTGCAAGGCAAATTTCTAATAAGTTAGCTACATATTCACGTGTAGATGCAGATGGTAGGCCAATCTTTGGTATGCGTTTGCCAGATTACGTAAAGTTAGTTTTGGAGTTTTCTGAAGAAAATTTGGTATTTCCAGCACATGTTTGGACTCCACATTTTGCAGTATTTGGTTCTAAATCCGGATTTGACCGCCTAGAAGACGCATTTGAAGATACAGTAGAGTATATTACTGCATTAGAAACAGGTCTTTCTTCGGATCCAGAAATGAATAGGTTGATATCAGGGCTTGATAAATATGTGCTAATTTCTAATTCGGATGCTCATTCTGCACCACGTATTGGTCGAGAAGCTAATATTCATATTTCTTTAGCAAATTATAATGAACTTATAAATACTTTAAAAACAGGGCAGAATTTATATGGCACTGTGGAATATTATCCGGAAGAAGGGCGCTACCATTACGATGGACATCGTGCTTGTAATGTTAGCATGCATCCTAAAGAAGCTAAGGCAAATAATAATATTTGTCCTGTTTGCAAAAAGCCATTAACTTTAGGAGTACTTCATAGAGTATACGATTTAGCCGATAGAGAAGTACCTAATCAAGAGCTTTTAACTAAGTATAAAACTGTATCTTTAGTACCATTAGATGATATTTTAAGTAATGTTTTAGCAGTCGGTAAATCTAGCAAACGCTTGCAGGCAAAATTAATGGAGGTTATTGATAAACTAGGTCCAGAATTAAAGGTATTACATGAGTTACCTGTTGAAGAGATTTTAAAATATGATCCTAAATTAGCTTGTGCAATAAGGCAAATGCGCAATGGAGATTTAAAAATAGAGCCCGGATACGACGGAGTATATGGTAAAGTAAATATTAATTTAGAACCGTGTAAAAAAACATTAGAACCAGATGCTTTGCAATTACCCATATAGTATATGGATTGTCCAGATAAACAAATACGTGAGCAATTTTTAGAAACTGACCTAGATAAGCATAGGTTTATTGTTATTTTAGCAGGGCCCGGCAGTGGTAAAACTTCTTTAATTTTGCAAAAAATAACAAAACTTTCTGCTAAAACAGAAAATTGGCTATATTTAGTTTACAATGTTGCAGCCCGTGAAAATGCTCTACAACGATTAGAAGGTTTAGTTAAAAGCAAATCTTTAGCTTACAAGGTTTTAACCTTTCATGCATATATTTGGAAATTAGTAAAAAAGAGTTTTCCAGAAAAGATTTTAATCCCTATTTCAGATGCAAATAAAACAGACAATTTTTCTTTAGATAGCAACAAAGAGTTTTTAACTTATGAGACTTTATTAGAGTTTTTCTTAGAAAGATTTGAACAGTTTAGAGATGCTTTAGATTTTGAATACTTATTTGTAGATGAAATGCAGGATTTAGATAATTTACAAATTAAAATTTTGGAAAAATTTTTAGAAAATGGTAAAAGTTTAGTATTAGTGGGTGATTTAAATCAAAGCATTTATAGTTTTCGTAATGTAGATATTGCACAAATTAAAAATTTTACTGACAGGGCACAGGTATTTAAATTAAGCTCTAATTTCAGGAGTTGTCCACACATAGTAAATTTAGTTAATTCAATTTTTGATACTAATTTTATTTATTGCAATAAAGACCAAAAAAATAAAGATAATAAAGTTCCGCTTTTAGAATTTAAAACTAGCAGACAAGAAGCTTCTTATTTAGCACACTTTGTGCACGATCTTATAGTTGGACAAGATACTGCGGTTTCGTATATAAAGGATTTTAAAACCCTTACATATGCGTTAGGTTTAGAACAGCAAGATTCTTCCTTCGCTTGGGGAGATATTGCGTTTATAACGAGGCAAAATAGCTATTTTAAATACTTAATTGATGAATTTCAAAAACTAGGGATTCCTTATTTTCAAATAGGTAAGGTTTCTATTTGTTGGGAGAACTTAACTATTTTTTTAAATTTACTGTTTTTGCAAAAAAGTTTTAATTACCAAATATTGCGAACCGAAAGTGAGTGGCTTACTTTTTCATTAAAGGTTTTATGTTTTCTACATTCTAATAATTTTTGCAACCAAAAAATAAAAGATAAAGAATACCACAGTTTGTTGTTTAAATTTTTAGAGCAAGAAAGTAGTCTTTTTAGTGCCTTAGACCTTAAGCTAACTGAAGGTTTAGATAGTTCTTTGGCAAATATTTGTACAAGCTCTGAGGATATTAGTGTTTTGAAAGGTTCAGTCCCTGAGCTGCAAGTATTTTGGGAGTATGCACAAAAACAGGGATATAACCGGCAACATTTAGAACGTATTCAGAAGCAGGGCTCTAACAAAATAGACTTTCAAATATGGTTAATGCAGGTATCTCAATTTAATAGTTTGTATAAATCGGATTTTTTTGCTAAACAAATAGATAAAGTACGATTGGCAACTATACATAGCTCAAAAGGATTAGAATTTAGGTTAGTACTTCTTATTGGAATGGAAGATAAAGAACTCCCTTACAAACATGCTAAAAATATATCAGAAGAAAAGCGGCTATTTTATGTAGCAACTTCACGAGCAATAGAGTACTTAGTAATAAGTTATTCTGGAGATAAACCTAGCAGATTTTTAGCAGGTAAGCCAGTAGTTTTGGTTAAACCAGAAATAAAAACAAAACGTAAGAAAAGTTCGCAATTATCATTGTTGAATTTTTGATGTATTTTAATGGTACTATATATGCGTGGGGGGGAAAGCGCAGGCAAGGTTAGCTTGTAAAAGCGTCAAGCGTTTGGCTTGGCCAAAAACATTTAGCGTGGGGGGATTTACGCCCCCCACGCATATATTTTGTGCAGGTGATTTAGGATTGCTTAACAGACGGCATGTTAATATCGCTATCGTTGGGACTAGAGCACCTTCTTTGCAAGCTGTATTGTGGCTAGAGGGGCTAGCGAGGCATTTAGCAGTATTAAAGGACAAGCTTATGATAGTAAGTGGTTATGCCACGGGCATAGATAAGATTGCTTTTATGCGAGCGGTTGAGTACGGTATACCAACCGTAGCCTTCTTGCCGGTTATGTATGAAGGCACGCAGCTTAATTTAGGGCAAGGGCGAGTTTTTTGTAGCGAGTATGTGTGCGCTTTTAAAACCACTAAGCACTGGCATTATGTGAAGAGAAATAGGCTTATAGCTGGGGTGGCGGAGGCAGTCTTGGTAGTTCAGGCGCCGCTTGGAAGTGGGGCATTGATAACAGCGAGGTTTGGTTTGGATTATTCAAAGCCTGTGTTTTTTAAGCCCCCCGCTGGGCTTAAAGATTTAGGGGGCGTTTTATTTTTGTCTAGATTTAGAGAGTCCAGGATTGCCTTAAATGCACTAGATATTTTTTATGACATTTCGCCTTTTATGTATTCAAGGCTTATTTTAGATGTTGTTGCAAAATTAGAGACAGTAGAACCTTTAAAAAAGTATATAAA
>JALVLD010000165.1 GCA_027033525.1 Candidatus Dojkabacteria bacterium | reverse complement strand
GATATAAAGTGTATCTGGCGTATATTATAGTAAGACAGTTGCAAGATGATTTAGCAGACTATAAGGTTGATGCCTCTTTTGGTAAGCCGTCATTTGCTGTGTGTAATGGAGTAAGCCGCACCCGAATGGTATTAAAACAGATGAAACATAAGTTTAGGATTAATCAAAGCTTACCTTTGGTGTTGCAAAAACATTTACTATTTTATTTAGTTGGAGTTTAGTTGTTTTTTGATAGAGTAAAGTAACTTAAGGGCTTCAAATGGGCTTATTTCATCCGGATTAACATTTTTTAACTTGTTGATAATCTTCCTGTATTGTTTTATTTGTGGATCAGTAAAAAGAGGGAGTTGGAAACTTTGAGTTAATGTCGCGTTGCTTTCGGTTTTTTTACTATTTGCAGGCTGAGGAGTCAGCTGTAGTTTATTTTGTAGAAGTTCAGTGAGTTTACTTTCCGCTATTTGTATTATTTCTTCAGGCAGATTAACTAATTTTGCAATATAGATTCCATAGCTCTTGTCTGTACCACCACGAGAAATAGAGTGCAAGAAATATACAGTATTATCTTTTTCTAGAACATCTACCTTGTAGTTTATAAACTGGTTATTATTTTCAAGTTGAGTTAGTTCGTGGTAATGGGTGGCAAAGATGGTTAAAGCCTTTATTTGATTAGCTATGTATTGTGAAATGGCAAAAGCCAGGGATAATCCCTCCGCTGTATTTGTTCCGCGCCCTACTTCATCTAGAATTATAAGACTATGTGGGGTAGCATTGTGAATTATTCTTGCAACTTCAGACATTTCTACCATAAAAGTACTACGTCCCGTGGAGATATCATCGGATGCACCAACGCGGGCGAAAATTCTGTCGCGTAAACTAAGTTTAGCGGTTTTTGCAGGGACAAAAGATCCTATTTGTGCAAGTTGGCGAATAAAGGTAGATTTTCCTCCCATATTAGGGCCCGTTAGAATAACAAAATTTTGTTGTTTATTTATTGTTATTGAGTTAGGTACAAAATTTTGGGTAAACCGTTCTACTACTGGGTGCCGTGATTCTTCCAGCTTTAATTCTATGTCGGATGTTTCATCTAGAATCTCGGGCATAACATAGTTATATTTTTGTGCAATAAAGGCAAAATTAGAAATGACATCGATATAAGCTATATAGTCAGATAAGGCTTTAAGATCCGGCACATATCCGCCCAAGTTCTGTATAAGCTCGTTGTATAGCTGTTGTTCAAGTGTTATTAGTTCTGTCTGTGCGTTTAATATCTTTTCCTCAAGTTCTTTGATTTGTGGAGTAATGAATCTTTCAGCATTAACCAATGTTTGTTTTCGAATAAAATAATCTGGTACTTTATTTAATTGGCCTTTGGGAATTTCAAAATAATAACCAAAGACTTTATTGTATCCGAGCTTGAGATTAGGTATCCCAGTTTTTTGTTTCTCATCGGCTAGGATTTTTTTTAAGATAAGCTCAGTATTATTTGTTAGTGTACGAAGTTCTTTTATTCTAGGATGGAATGAGGCTTTAAGAATATTACCATCTGTTAAGATGGTAGGGGCCTCTGGGTTAATGGCGTTATCTATAATTTGTGCGACTTTTTCTATTTTTGAGAGTTTTAAGTTGTGCTTTATTGCAGTCGTGTCGCGAATTACTTTTAAGGCTGCTATGATTGATTGTTTTAGTGCCAAAAGTTGTTTTGGATTCACACGTTTAAATGCAATTAAACCTGCTAAGCGTTCAATATCGAAGATATGTTTGAGTTGTTCACGAATTGCCGTTAATTTAGAGTTATTTTTATAGAAAAATAAAGTATGTTTTTGCCGTCGCTGTACGAGTTGTTTATCTAGGAGTGGGTGTAGCATAAAATTATACAGGAGTCTTCCCCCTTGCGGAGTCAGTGTCCTGTCTAGGATTGCAAGTAGGGTGTGTTTATTGTCTTTGGCTCGTATATTGGTAAACAGTTCAAGATTGGTAATGGTCGTGCTATCTAACTGCATGTATTTGAACGGATTCCATCTTTTCACCGTGAAAAAATGTTGCGGAGCCATTTGCTTTGTATACAGGATGTATTCTAATAGATTGGCTATAGCGTAAATCTCTGATGGCTTTTGGATGTCAATAGCTTCTAGATCATGTATATGTAAAGTATCCTTTATGTATGATTTAGGGTCATTAGGTGCGGTGATAAGTTGGATTGGAGTATTGTTAGGAATCAGTCCTTTAAGCTGAAGGTCGTTTGTAATGACCTCTGCTATAGGGAGAATGGCAATTAATTCTTTTATATCTTTTTGATCCTTTGCAAAATATGTAAATGAAATGTCTCCTTGCAATAAATCTATAAATGCTACAGCAACTGTTTGTTTATCCTGAGTTATTGAAAGTAAATAATTTTGTTTCTTGGATTCAAGTTTAGAGGTATTTGTAAACGTACCTTGGGTTACAATTTCAGTGACTTTACGTTTTACTATCCCTTTCGCAAGCTTGGGGTCTTCTATCTGTTCTGCGACAGCCACTTTGTAGCCTTTTGCGACAAGCTTAGGCAGATAGGAATCAAGAGCTTTTATTGGAAAACCTGCCATGGGTGGGGCATCTTCGCCCTTTTCACGACTTGTCAGTGTGATACCTAATTCTCTTGCAAGGATTTTCGCATCTTCGAAAAAACATTCAAAGAAATCCCCCATTTGAAACAAGAGAATGCTGTCGGCATACTGTTTCTTCAGACGCAGATATTGTTGCATTAAAGGAGTGAGTTTTCTGGGCATAAAGTATTATATCAAAGCGCCGTTGCTGAGTTTATGTAAAGTTTCTTGAATCTTTTGAGGGGAGGTCATTCCCTTACGGTTGCTGATAAATGCGTTAATTCCTAATCGTACGAAGCGTAGTAGTTTACTGTTGCAGTGGATATCTATTATTGCGCCGATAACTGCTAATTTTTCTTCTTGTATTTTTTGCAAATTTAAAGATAAAAATTCCAAGAATTCACTGTCTTTAATTATTGAGCTTGTGCCGCCTAATGCCTCGTATAAAGCTGGAAGATCCAGTATGATGCCGTCAATAAAATGAAAAGGATATTCGTGCAGTTTTATAACTTGAATAGGCTTGGTTAGTACAGGAACAATTTTTGTAGTAGAATTGCGCCTAATGTCACTTTCAGCTAGTTTGCGTTTTATTTGCAAGAAATCTTGTTTATCTTTATGATTTATAGCAATTATTAAATATTCCTGAACCTTAGATTTTAAAACCATAAAGCGTTTGCTAAATTCAAGGGGATTTATTTTGTCAGAATAATTTAGGATAATTTGTTGGTATTGGGGGAACCTTTTAAGATGGCGTATGTGGTATTCTAAGACATTCGGGAGCCAATATAACGGCCAGCTTGGATCCTTTGCAAATAAAGTGACAGGAGTGTTTATTGTAAATTCTATTTTGGACGGGGAATTTATAGGTGTTGTAGAGGCATTTTCATTATCTATACTAGTTTTAGTGGAAGGAGAGGAGCTACCTGAGTCCATTGTCGGTGTATATGGATAAACTGCCCCCTCGGTGGCATTTAAAATGATTTTTGAGTTATTTTGTAACAGTCGCGTACCTATACGTGTTTGTGTAATTGTCGGTATATTTTGTTCTTTAAGAAGGATCGCTAGGTCACTATTAGGCCCACCTGTATCTGCAATTAGGCCTTTAACTTTAGGAAGCAAAATTTCTAAGCTAGCATTAAAGAAATTAGTGACTAATATAATATTCTTCTTGTGCTTTAGCTGGCGTAGTATTTTTTGTTTGTTTCGTTCCCAGGCTCGTTGAGTGAGTATGAATAAGCGGCCTTGGACGGTGCCTTTGACAAGCGGCATGCCCGTAACGATTGGCGTATCGTCAGGGGAGGTTGAAGGCAAGGCTGGCTCGCTTGTTCTGCGTTTTTCTTTCATAGATTTTGGAGACTGTTTTTGGGGAGTACTGAGAGTATTAGGTATTTGAGTTTGTTGGTTAATAGGAGCATCGATTGTTTTTATTTGCAAGATATAAATTTTATTATTTGTTATAGTCCACTCTATTAAAAATCGTCCACTTATACTTTTTTGCAACAGTAAGATCATATTAGCAAGAGATCCTATTTGCTCTTCTGTTAATTTTTGGGAGAATTGCCATACAGGAGAAAGTTCAATCCTTTTATTATGGAAGGTTTCGTGTTGTTCATCGTAATCGCGTGTCTCTAGCCAGAATTGTGGAAAGATTTTCTTTTCGATTAATTTTAGCGTGGCTTTGTCTGAGATATATACGTCCGGATTAATTTCTCCTGTTCCTATAACATCTCCGAGACCAAATACGGCCTGTGTTACTATTTGATCTTGTTGCTCAGTGATTGGATTATAAGAGTAGGTAATTCCTGAGATTTCAGAGGCAACCATACGCTGCACAATTATCGCAATAGAAAGGTTTTGTATCTTTAGGTTGTTGCTTTTTATGTAGGTTAACATTGGTTGTGCAAGCATTGAAGCGTAAACACGCTTAATAGCCTCTTCTAATTCTTTGAATCCATGTACATTAAGATATGTGTCTAGCAGCCCACTGAATGATAGATTGGGATATTGAGGTGCGGCAATGGATGATCTAACTGCTACCCAGCTTTTGCCGATAATGTTGAGTTTCGCATACTCCTTTTTTATCGCATTCTTAATTGTCTGTGGAAACGAGGAGCGTTTGATTTGTTTTAGAAAGGTTTTCACGTTTGTAGAGTTGAGATTGTTGAGAACATTTTTGATAAAGGTATTATAGACGGTCGTTGTAATAACAAAGAATGGAGGTACTGGGAGATCGTGGGCAATTGCAGGGACTAATCCCAATGCTTTACGGCCGACAATCGATTCGTTTGTCATTTGGTCATCAAGTTGTCCTTGGGTTATTACAAATTGTGACTGCTCCATAATTACATCTTAAGAGTAGTTGTTTAATTTGTCAATTAGAGAGCCGTATGAATTTATTGAGATGATTTTGCATGGTTTGAATATTCTTCCTTATGTTTGCAGGATCATGTTATATGATGAACATATTTATTTTGTTGTAAAGTTCCTTATTTATGCTGGGATTTCGAGTATTTGTTGAATTTTTGTTGAAAAGCGGAGGCATAATTTAATATGCTTAGCTACAAGAGCCCTTTAAAATACTCACCTGCCGGGAGGGTGCTTGTAAGTAAACCCGGTTTAGAGAGTTATTTGAGGGTACAGTTAGCTAAGTATGGTTTTGTGGTATACCAAGGAGTGGCCGAATCAAAGGTCGACTTTTTGGTCACGGATTCGTCTGGGGGGTGGGAGCGCACAGGGGCGCTCCCACGTTTCTCATATGGTATTGTATATACAGAGAGTATAAAAGAAAGGTTGGCCTTTCTTAAACAGGGGTTTTTAGGCGTTTTTCGTTTTCCGGTATTAGTTGAAGAAATTGCCAATATCATGTTAAATCATTTTCGTTTAGTAAGGGATGACACAATTCATAATAAACAAAATAGTCCAGTGATGCTATCTAAGGGGCTAGAGCTTATTCCTACTGGGCATGGAAATTTGACGATTTTGCGGTATAAAAATAGATTCGTGGGGCTGTCGGGAAGTGAAGCAAAAGCGTTGCGAGCTCTTTTCAACAAGCAGAAGGTAGGAAGTGGTTATAGAGTTGCATTTAGCGATTTTAGGGTTGAGCATATCACTAACTTAATTTACAGATTAAGACAAAAGTTAGCGCATATAAAAGCTCCGTATTGCATAAAAAATATATATGGTTTTGGTTATTTTTTAAGGCATTTGGGGGAATGTTAATGCTTTGGCCTATGTGTTTTTTCTACTACATAAAATCTCCCAAATTTCCCTAGCATTATGTCTATCTGAGCTTTTACGTATGGGATTAAGTTGTATATATACATATTTATAATTACCAAGAAGAATTCAAAGAAAAATAATATTTTTTGTTTCATACTAATGTTTTTTTTAAATGGTGCATATAATTTATAAATAAAATATTCTGTAGGTAAGATAAGTATACTGGTTACTCCTAAGATAAGTTGTATCCAGTTGGGGATTATATGCGAATATGCAAAGAAGGCAACATTGGGGGTAAGAAGACTCATCATTGGGATAGCTAAGCTAAGAAAATATGTAGCTGTGGTCCAAAAGGTGTAAGATTCGAAAAGGACATAAAGAGCCCAAAGTTTTTTTCTAAGAGGGAGTGCTTTATTATTAATGATGGCCTGCATACTCATAGGTGTGACTATTGCTCCGCCCCCCCACCTGATTTGTTGTTTGAATTGTGCTATATGGCTTTTAATGTAGTCCCCGGCGTCGACTGCATCGGAGTAGTTGGGAAGATAAAATTCTTGGCCACTAAAATCACCATTCAGTTTAATAAATGCTAGCCAGAAAAAACCGGTATCATCAACTCCTATAACAGGGTCCCAGTATCCGATTTTTTTTAGAATATAAGCATTGAAAGCATACAGCGAAAAGGATTGTTTTTTCGATCTATTCGTTATCCATTCGGAGAGTAATACTGCACTTAAAAGGCCGGAGAATAACCGCATTAAAGTTGGTACCTCCCAAAAGTTGTTACTGTAAAGTTTAACCGCATTAGTGAAATACTTGTGGTATCTATTAGGAGTGGTAAAGTATGTGTATGTTAAGGCACTTAGGAATTGAGGATGAATTCTAGAGTCTACGTCATATTTGAGCATTAATATGTTTTTAGGGGAGAGGTTTTGTTTAGATAAGTAATCTTCAATGAACCTTTGGGCAGCCCATTTTAAGTTGGGGCCAGCGATGCCGATGACCTCCCCAGGTATTCCTTGTGGGTGCACGTAGTATAATAGGTCTTTGAATACGTGTTTGTATTTTCTTTGAACTTTCTGAACCTTTTTTAAGGTATCTGGCCCTCCTCTTTCTTCTGCTGCAATTACAACAAATACTTTTTTTAGGTCGAATTGGGAACTTGCTATAGCCTGGATTGTACTTTCTAAGGTTTCGTATGGTTCATTATACATAGGGATTAAGATTGTAAGAAAGAAATCATTCCAAGATGTAGGTAGTTGTCTAGGGGTAGGGAGTTTATTCCAGCTTTTGATAAGTGAGCTAAGTTCTTGTCGCCAATTTATCTTTAAAGCTTCTTGATAACGTTTGTATCCAATGTATATACCTATTAAGAATCGAATTGTTTTGATTGCCCAAAATATAGATAAAAATAATACGTAGAATGCTATGTATTCCTGGAAATGGAAAATAACAGCA
>JALVLD010000164.1 GCA_027033525.1 Candidatus Dojkabacteria bacterium | reverse complement strand
GCTCAGGCTAGCTAAAGTATCTGTATCAGTATCGTTTTGTGGCACCCAGTTGCTTCCATTCCATTTTAGCACTTGACCATTGGTAGGTGCATTGGTTGTAGTATCTACATCTGTAAGTAGATCTATGCCTGCGTTAAGGCTAAATATGGTGCCAGAAAGTTGAAGGCCACTGCCAGCACTGTAGGTTGTATCTTGGTCAGCCACACAAGTGAAATTATTCCCATCCCAAGTTAATACTTGGCCACTAGGACATGCGCTTGTTGGGGTATTAGTGTTTAAAGTCGTTCCACTTAGAGTTAACCCTCTACCCGCAGAATACGCCGCCGTCTGATCTGCAGCACACACGAACCTATCCCCCTTCCATTGTAATTTGTCTGTACCGCTACAGATTGGTGCATTTACTTCCACTGTGTCATTATTTAGGGCAATACCATTACCAGCGGCCAAGTTGGTGTAATCAGAAATATCTATTCGTTCTCCGTGCCAAACCCCACTTGTCACGACCCCACTGTTGTCTACTTTAAAATTTGTATTCTCGACCCAACTGCTTCCACCCCAACGCAAAGTAGAATTTGCTGTTGTACCCGCGGAAACATTTGAACCGGAATGTGATAAGTTTACTATACTAACCTCCCCATTCGATTTTGTTATCTTCAATACCTGAGTTGTATTATCTAACTGAACGCCCGTTATCGAACTTTCCCTTGGCTGACACACTAGCTTATTACTTACGACCTTTAAAATACTCCCATCCTCACACTTCTTAAGGTTCACATTTAGAGAGGCACAATTACGCCCGCCTTCTTTAAAACAGCAGATCAAACAACAAATACCAATAATAATCAAAATCGTAACGATTATAACCGTCATCGTCTTGGAACGCCTATTGTTCCCGCTATCTTCCCCAACTACTACCTGTGAAATTTGAGGCTCTACCATTAACTATAATTTAGCATTTTCTAAATATTTCTTCAACTACATGTTTAGGCGCCTAAGCCCCAAACGTAGGTGTCTCTGCAACATAGATTAAAAGACGGAACTTCTTATCAATGTAACTAGTTTTAAAATTCTCTAATGATGTTTCTGTATATATTCTAAAATACTATTAGCAGCTACAGCTGCTTCTCCTACTGCAGTAGCTATCTGTCTAAATTTGTTTGAGCCTGTTGTAACATCTCCTGCTGCAAAAAGGCCTGGGATACTTGTTTGCTGAGCAGCATCAACAACAATATAACCTTTTTCATCTGTTTTCACATTTAATTTTGCAACTAAATCTGTTTTGGGAACCGAACCTATTTCTATAAACAAACCTTCTAACCCTAAAGTTTCACCAGTGTTTAGTTTTACTGCCTTAAGTTTATCATCGCCTAATATCTCTACTACCTGAGTGTTAAACATAATATTCACCTTGGAATTTTTCTTTAATCTTTCATGCCATACAGGTTCGCCCCTTAATACGTCTCTTCTTACGAATTGGTACACCTTTGAAGCTATCTCTGCTAAATACAAAGATGAGGTATTCGCTGCATCACCACCTCCAACCACACCTACTACCTTATCCTTATAAAACGGCCCGTCACAAGTTGCACAATAAGTTACTCCTTTTCCATAAAATTCTTTCTCCCCAGGAACGTTTAGTTTGCGCTTTTCGGTCCCTATGGCAAGTAGCACTGCCTTAGCTTGGTATTCTTTATTTTGTGCGGTCTTTACTATAAAAAGTCCCGTCGGATCATCTTTCGAAATGTTTACCACCTCATCAAAGACCTCTTGCATGCCAAAACCTAATGCGTGCTGACGCATCCTCTGTACTAAATCAAACCCTGCAATTTTGCTAAAACCCGGATAATTCTCTATTAAGTGCGCTTCTCCTGCTTGCCCACCTATTTGCTTGCCTATAACTATGTGCTTTAAAGCGTACCTACTTGCATAAATACTTCCCGTATAGCCAGCTGGCCCAAAACCTACAATTATTAAATCATTCATACTCATCTTATTTCTTCTTTTTATTTTATTTATTGCAAAAAATATTAAACAATATTTTAAATTCTAAACAACACTCTTAATATTTTCAAAAGCAATGCAGCTTGCCATGTAATTGCCTTTTTGGGATCCCCAGAAGAAACCTTCTGTAAGTGCTGTTTTAATTTTAACGCAGAACTCCACGCATTAGCGCCACTAATTGGTGCTAATGAATTCGCTGGCTGATACCCAGATATGTGTTTTAGTACTTGAACTACAGGATTATCTCCCGAAGCTTTACTATTGCCAGTTGGGCTAGCTTTTGCCGCAGTCTCTTGCTTTTCTAAAGAGGCCTCTTTTGCAAGTTCTCCTTGTAAAGCAGCACGCTGCTTAACTTCTTTTTCTACGCTGCTACCTTGCAAAGACGTTTCACTATCCGGCAAATTGCCAGCCTCTCCTTGTCTTGGCTGAATTGCCTCAGCAGGCGTTCTAGGCTCAACTTCTTTACCTTGTGTATTTAAACTTGCAACCATAATGAATTATACACTATTATTGCCTAGATTCTAGGTTTACAATAAAATCCGATATGTTCAAAAGCCTCTCCGACATCAACCGCTATGTCAGAAATGTCCTTATTCCCTACACAGTACAAGCCGAAGGGCAAAAAGGCAAAAAGCATATCGGAAACCCTTTCCAGACACTTTGGACCCTATTTATAGTAAAACTAAAAGGGAAATATCTCCCTATGCCCATTCCTCTCGACTTTATTACCTATACAGTATTTGGGGGTATAGCCGTAACTACCGACATCCTTCTGTTTTTATGTCTCTTTGCAATTTTTAAAACTCCCTATATAAATATTGTTTCATATACAACTGGCACATTTGTAAGTTTTTACTTGAATGCAAAATACAATTTTAATGTAAAAAACAAATTAACCTCTAGATACTTAAAATTCTGGACAATTTCTATCCTTGGCGCTGCCTGGTCTAGCTGGTTAATTAAACTATTGATTAGCTCGTTACATATCTCGGCCTTTGTAGCAAAGACAAGTACAATGCCACTTATTCTTGTTTATCAATATTCACTTAGCAAAAAATTAGTCTATGCAAAAAGGTAATCTTCCTACTTATCCTGTAGACCTACTCTCCATAGCACATTCTTGCTAACAAAATACAAATACTCCTCTTTATTATTATCTACGCCCAAGTTTACCGCAAAATCTTCTATATCACCAAAAAGGTCCTTATTGTCTAACACTATTTGCCTTAATACCACGCCATATCCGGGATGTCTTTTGCTGGTAGGTTTCTCTATTACTAAAATGGTTCCTTGTTTTGGATTTAACACATAAATCGGAAAACTCCCAGACGGGTTCGTATATAAACTAGAGTAACCAGACAAGTCTCCCTTAAAGCGAAAAGACCTATCTAACACGCCTTGAAAGTAACGCTCGAGCTTCACCGAATCGCCAGATTCCCTTAACACGTAAATATTTCCATCTATTGCCACGTCTAAAACTTGTTTAATATTTTTAACATACACAACAGGCAAAGCATACCCTGACGCAACACCTGCGCTTTTATACAAACTCGATCTATCTTCTAAAACAAAGTATGCATTAGTATAAAAACCACGCACTAACACGCATTTACTCCCCAATGCCTCAGGGGAAGTCCCAACCACCGCCTTAAACTTTCCATCTCTAAACTCTAATATTCCACTTATCCTATCACACACCAAAACGCGATCCTTATTTACACCGATTTCAATAGGATCGCGCAACAGCCCGTCGGGATCTTCCAGCTTTATGGCCCTACCCGTCTCTGGATTAACCCTATATACTGCTTTTTTCCCGCGATCTACAGCATACAGATATCCCTTTTGTTCGATAATAGACGCAATGTCCACTTCCACCCCCAAGTCAGCTGCGAAATCTTTAACGACCTTAGCAGTCTTTACACGCACTATGTGATGTACCATATCGTATTTAGCCAGACATTTATTTTTTATATCGTTTAATTGTGAAGTGTATTCCGTAACACGCTTCTTATTTTCTGCATATGCTAATTTTTTTGTGTATTGATCCATTTTGTTTATTGCGTCATTAACTGTTTTCCGACATAAGTCCAAAATATGATTGGGATCACTTAATTCAATTGGCTTCACTTGTTCATTGTAAAGTTTAATAACTGGTAAAATCTCCTTTTGTATGAACACTGTTGTCTGACGCTTTTCCTCTCTTTTGTTGTGGTACGATTTAATCAAACTAAATACCACAAAAAATACAAACAAAGTCCCAGCTAGGTACACCAACCTTAATCGCAGCGAAGCACGCCGTACTCCAAGCCGCCCGTCAACGTACAAAGCCCTATGCTTACGTCGATATAGTAAAGGCCTCAATACCTTGCTTATCGCCAACCAAACTCGCCCCCACCATACTCGCTTTAACCGCAACATCGCAGGCGAGTAAGAATCAGCCTCTTTGGGTTCCAATGTACTTTGTGATCCTGTCTTATCATCTACTTCTGCACGGGGAGAAGTCATTACATGCTGATCATCTTCTAAATTAGGCTCCTCTGCCCCGGTAGGAACTCCCGTGTTTTCTACATACTTACTTAAATCACTTGTTATCACTCCAATAGGGCCATGTTTTTTATTATACGTACTGGGCTGTGAATTACGCTGCTTTTGCTTTTTATTTTTTATCCTTGCAATAAACCTTTTTACTCGAGCAGCGACAGGTCTTGTTCGTACTTTTATTTTCGCCCCAATCGAATGCAAAATATCGGCAAGTGTTCTAGTATTAACAGTCTCAGCCTTGTCAGGCGGAGTCAAAACTCCTTGGTTAGCAGAGTGCGACAGTATATTTACTATTCCTTTTTGTGCTTTTGCCTTTTCGGTCCTACTTAAATCCTCCTGCAGCTCTATCCCTAGGAAAAATATGCCTTGCCCGCCAGGGAAGTTGGCTTCAGCCTCTTTTAATGTTTCCAGTAAGCTCGCATCCGAAGTCAGATCCAAGACATCGGTTTTTAACAAATTCTCTAACAAAAACCTATTTGAAACTAAAATCTTATCCTTTGCTTCTATGTCTAACTCTACGTACTTTAAATCTCGTAAGTCATCGTTCGCAGGCGCATATTCATGCAAAAAGATAGGTTTACCATCACGTATCAATACGATGTCTGCCTGACCGATTATCGCTAAATATAATAAATACTTTCCTCTTGTATTTTGTTTAATTGCCCAAAATGCAAAATTAATATCAATTTGCTCTATCCCTAACTCTTTTAACACAGAAATTAACGTAAAACTCGTCCTCTGCAGCGCTTGTTCAAAATTGTCGTCTGTATATTTTTCTATAAAAGTCTCCCACAGTCTTTTGCCTATGTATTCACACGTTTTCTCGTCCACTTCAGCAGACACAACCTCAAAAAATTCTCCTATGCCTATCTTTTGTGTATTATCATGAGGTGAAAAAATCCAGTAATAAAATGTACTTGCCCCAGGCACCTTATCTGAAGAAACAAAACGTTTTACTAGATATGGACTCTCCATTACTAAGTTATACTAAAATTTTGCAAATTTAACAATGTTATAACATACTAATGTAATGCTACGAACAGCAAAATTATAACAACCAGCGTTAAAACTAAAACTGCCACCAGATGCAGAAATGTCATAAAAATTATTACCGGAGAGTACTCAGTATTTACAGACCTTGCCAGAATTTTTATTCGCAAGTACAAATAAATTGCATAATAAATATACAAAATCATCCCCATCCCAAAGATGGCTATAATCAGCCAATTTGTTAACCTAGCTATATCTATTACCATTTTCTTTTCCTCTACATTAATTACCTTCTTCTTAAGCTACTAACCAACTCCATTATAATACTTTGCACCTTTAATGGTCTTGGTATATTTCTAATCTCAAACTCATCTCGTGAGCCTGCTGTTTGCAGAAATAGATTTCCCATATCAAATAGCGCAGACAAAAGTCCAGCCGCACCAATCGTTACGTCCTCTATTTTAGCCAACCGTGCTTCTGTCCAACGCATAGCTAATATGTTTTTAAAATCCATGTCCACTATACGTGTGGTTGTTACTATAACCAAATCATAATACCACGTCAGATAGCTTGTCCATAGTGTCGTAACAAAAAACATTAAATTAATTAAATACAATGACAAAGAAATAGTTTTCGATATATGACCAAAAACTCCCAACACTCCGCTAGTCAAAATATAAATAATAAAAAAACCTAATAATAACTCCAAAACCGCGAGCACTATCCTCCAGAGCAAAACAACAGGATGCTTTCGTACGACCAACACAATCCTCTCGTCTGCCTCCTGTTTTGCTAATCTAAATCTAGGGAATACCAAAATGGACCCTAACATTAACGATCTAGACAAACTTCCCAACTTCTCCCGCAACTTCTGCACCCGCGCCGTCATATATAATTATACTCTGAAACACTATGGTTGCCAAGCCTGCTCTTGAGGATGGGGCCAGACAAATCAACCTCGCGATTATCTCGTCTTTCTTAGTGACAAAATAACCCCTTGTATGTAAGTAGCCCAACAAATCAGAACCCTTTTAACTCGCACTCTTAATTTAACATCATTTTGCTATCTAACTGTTGGATCTTTTTTAAAGGCCGGCTTAACTTTATGCACCGTCTTGTCGTAAACAATTAGTTGCCTATGCGTCTTAATATCCATTTACACACTGCTTCCACAAGTTCGTTTTCTTTGCCTTCAAATTTATGATTGGCTCCATTTATAACCTTTAAGCGGGATCCTATGGGTAACAACTTTATAGCTTCCCGCAATTCGTCTATTGCAATACTCGTGTCTAAATCCCCCCAAATAATCAAGGTAGGGCATTTTACTTTTGACAAAATTGATTGTTGGTCAATCTTTGCTAATTCAATTACGTATTTTTTAGGTACTTTAAATACGCGACCATCCTTCTTATATAAAACATACCCCTTTCTTACAAACTGCTGCTGAAACTTTTCTTCTGCAAGTGCTTTCCTAGCTTTTGTAACAGGTGCAATTAAAATTAAATCATAAACTAAACTCGGGGTATAAGCCAACAAGGCCACCAAGCCTCCTAAACTCTCACCTATTAAGCCAACCCTTTTAAATCCATTTTTATGCATTAATTCTATTGCTGCTCCTAAGTCGTCTACTTGGGAGCTAACCGTAATTTCTCTTACTTGGCTTTCACCTGAACCGCCAAAATCAAATCTAAATACAGCAACCCCTAAGCTAACCAAGGCACTGGCTATTTGTTTAAACCTAGGCCTGTCCTTATTTGATGTAAATCCGTGCGCAATTATATAAACCACATCGGTTTTTCTAGGAGGTATATGC
>JALVLD010000163.1 GCA_027033525.1 Candidatus Dojkabacteria bacterium | reverse complement strand
CCATAGAGATAACAGACCGTCAGATATTTTGGTAGAAAAACTCAGGCAAGCAAGAATATATGGCTTGGGTAACTTAGCGAAAGTTGCCGAGCAAGAGAGCAAGAAACTAAAACTTGACCCCCAAGTAATTCAAAAGTACTTAGCTAATTTTAGATATTATCTGGATTTACCTGATCGGGATGGACTACTTAGCTTTGCAGAGAAAACAGTTGAGGGGTTTGATGTGGATGGGCTCGAGTACTGGGATGTTTAATAGGGTTCACCTCAACCGGTCAGAATTGGAGAAAGTTGAATTTTGTGTAATATTCTGGTGAAATGGCAGAGGTCAATTGATTGTAAAGAACCTCAAAAAGCCCACTTATCAGTGGAGCAATTAGAATTATCGGTATCAAAAGGTAGAATTTCTTCATTGTCTTTCTTTACAACATCGCGCTTAGCATATGAAGCATTGGGCGTTTAAAAGCACTACATTTAGGTTCGTCATTTTATTAATTTATGAGCACTAACTTTTGTCTAATCACTTATTACCCAGCATTTTATATACACTGCTACCTGCTGGCTGTTTTAATAGTTGTTTATACTGTTTCAAATTGATTTATTTTATTTGCAACCCATACTCCAGTTTCAACAGCCCCTTCTGTAAAAGGCATTCCCATATAATCGCCAGCTAGTAGGATACGGTTGCCTTTTTTTATTCTTTCCCTATATTCATTAATATTCTTGCTTCGTCCAACATAGGAATAAGGCTCCGCTTTTTCCCACCTAAATAGTTTTGAAAAAACAATTTCATTTGAAATATTAGGAATATAATCATCTAACTCGTTGATTATTTCATCTATTATTTCTTTCTCATTTTTGTCGATAAGCTTCTTGCCTGATTTACCGGCAAGCATTACGTTAATTAGATCTCCATCAGCAACTCTTTTGCTATGTTTATTGCTCTCAATAGCAATTGCTGATATATTCTTTCTTTCTTTACGAGGAACAAATATGCCGTAATAATTAAACTTACCTGACAGTTTGTTTTTTAATCCAAAAGCTATATTAATTGTTGAGCTGTATTTAGTTTCTAATAATTTGTTTTCGATTGAATTTGTGTTTTTATGGAGGTTTTTCGCAATATCTGCTGTTGTGGCTATTACTGCGTAGTCTGCAAAATATGATTTATCTTTTGTTTTAATTTCGATATTAGTTTTATTATCATTAATTTCTAAAACTTTGCTGTTTAATTCAATTTTTAGGTTTTCAGCTATTTTTGTTGGTAATCTGTTAATTCCGCTTTTTAGAGTTATTGTTTTGAAAGTATTATACTTTGATAGCGCTATTGGTAGGGCTTTTGACGTTTCCTCGGGCGATTGAAAATAAAATGCTTCAAGAGTAGGTTCTAATAAATATTCTGTAATGGTTTTCCCAAAAAATTGGTCACTCCAATCTTGTGTGTTTTCATTATCAAATTGGTGCCAATCCGAATAGTTACTTGGTGAAGGCCGCCTTGTTTCTTTCTTTAATTTAAAACTCCCAAAAGCCAACGAGATAAATTCTTTAAAATTTAGAAAGCCACTTACTATTAGAGAAAAAGGGTTATGGTAATTCAGTGAGTATATTCTATTGCCTTTAACTATTCCGCCAATTTGGGTAGTCTCTACAATTTCATCGGCTATATTCAGCTCTTTAATAAGCTTCAAAATATTTTTGTATCCAGAAGATAAGAACTGTGCCCCTGTATCAATTATATATTTTTCGGAATTGAAGGTAGCCATTCGTCCGCCAACTTTTGGGTTTGCTTCTAGCACAGTTACATCAAATCCGTGTTTCTTTAAATAGAAACCCGCGGTTAATCCTGAAATCCCCGAACCGATAATAGCTATCTTTTTTCGATTGTTCATGTGGTTTCATTTTTGAGTACCTGTAGGTAACGCTTGTTTTTACGCAACTCTTTCCTCCAGTTTGGAGTATATCTTTTTTACACAAATCATGATAGTGAATAATATCACGATAAATAAATCACTTATCTATAAAGCACTGGGCAAGTAGTAAAATGCAAACATCTATTTTACAATTGCAATAGTTTTTTTCTTTCTTACAGTTCCTTTAGTTTTGTTATTTTGCTTCTCTTTTTTAGCAGTTCACTACTTCTTTTCGGATACACAAAACTATGCACGCCCTTAATAGAGTAGCAGATTAGGTAGAGCAGCATTATTTGTCTCAATCAAATTAAGTTCAGTTTTTCTCTTAATGCTCATCTAAATACAGTTATTGGCATCACCACTGGACATTTTGGCAGTCAGATTGCCAAAATGTCCAGATTTATATGAGTAGTCGTGTCTTTCAGTCAGTGAATCTAGCTAACGGCTGGCTAACACCTAGCTTTGTCCGGCTTTTTAAGTGCTTCTATACTTTATTCAGCATAAATGCTGGTTAACGGGTAGCATTTATGACTTGCAAAAAGGGGTTGGGTAAGAAGGAACAAGGCTTGTCAAATGAATTGAACATTTAATGGCTGTTCCGCCTAAC
>JALVLD010000162.1 GCA_027033525.1 Candidatus Dojkabacteria bacterium | reverse complement strand
AGTGGATCCATCATACAGTTTTTGTTGCCATTGGTATACGGTAAAAATAATGCCTTTAAAAACTGCTTTGGCTTTTTTAGGAATTGTAATAAATGCCATGCTTAATTATAGTAAAGATTGCCTAGCTTCACAAAATAATATAGTTCTCGTATACTTCTAATAATGTTGCCAATTTTATTAAGTAAGCAAGAAAAAATAGTTTTAAATGATGTTTTAGGTATTTTAACGGAAAATAAGCCACCTCAAATTTCGCCATTTAGTGCTATAAAACTAAAATCTGCTTTTAATAAAGGTAAAAGTGTTTATTCTAAATTGCATACTATTTGTCGGGATTTGCCTAGCTATAATCAAGCGTTAAAAGATTTAGCAGCAAATAAATATGCCAAACCAATAACAAGCTTGCTTTTAGAAAAGCCTATTTTAGATTTAGGCTCACAATTAGCTAATTTAACAAAACAAAAGGCACCATACGTGTTTGGAATTAGATTGTTAGTTAGCATAATAGTAGTAAGTTTGTGGGATAATTCTACGTTGGTAAAATTGGTATCTAAAGCTGGGGTTGACTCAGTTAAATTAAGGCAATTAGAAGAAAAAATAGAGCGTGAAAACGATAGTATTAAAGCAATAGCACATTTTTGCAAGTTTGCCCAAGAAAGCCAGGGGCAAAGTTTAGATAATCAGCTAGAAACTCTAGACAAAGCCGCTAGTTTTGTACCCAAAATCCGTTTTTATAAATTAGACTCGTATCTGTTGGAAAAGATCGCCATAGCTTTTAAAACTCGAGCTAGTTTATATAAAGAACAAGCCAAACTTACTGGCGCTACTTGGGATTTATTGTTAAGAGCAGCTGTTGCTTTATCCGATTATGCTAATTTTTTGCAAAAATATAACTTAGAAGCTAAGGCTATTGAATATTATATAGAAGCATTAAGTGCCTATAGGAAAGGTTTTTCTACTCAGCCAAAAGATTTTCTTGTAAATGGAGAAAAATTATTAGAAGGGCTTGGAATTTTTGCAAAAAATATTCGCAATTTCTTAGAACAACTGGAAGAAAAACTAAGTATAGCTTTAAGTAAAAGCAAAGTTGCGCATAGAAGTACATACAATATGAGTAGCTATGTTTCTGTTTTAGAGTCTATTTTAGGTATTTTGGACCAATTAAATCAATACATATCTGGCTTTGCCAAAATAAAAACAATTATTGACCAATACGGCAAAGTTATAAACACTGTAAAACAGGTATCCAACGTTTTTACAAGTTTGCAGCAAGATATTTCTAGCACAATTGGGCAACTAAGAACCCTAACCTATCAAATGGTGTCTGAAGCGGGAATTATAGATCAAGCAAAGCATGCTCATGTTTCTGTACCAAGCAATATTTACAGCAATATAGCCAATTCGCAAACAGTAATAAAACCATTTAGAAAAAAAGTACAAGAGTATTTAAATATTTTAAAAGAAGCAGACATTTTAATAACAGAAGCAAAAGCACAGTTAGAAGGTATATATGTACGTTATACAAATATCGTTTTGGCATATACGTCAATTAGTAAAAAGCGAGGCATTTGGCAAGAAGTAGAAGATTTACTAAAGGAAGGCTTAGCTACGGTTCAAATACTTTCTGCTGTGAATCAAAAATATAAACAATTAGTAAAAGCATGGTATAAAAAACTAATAGAAGCCCTAAATATGCAAGGCAAAGAAGAAGAAAGCCTGAAATTTCAAAAACAAATGCAAGAATTGGTATAATTATATAGGATGAGTAAAGATTCTTTGGCGGCTGTCAAACAGTCACCTACAGAGCAAGAGCAAATGCATAACCGCGAGTTGGTGTTAAGTAGCTGCATCACCGAAGCAGGAACCTTTGAATTGGTTGCTGTTGCAAAAAGCACGGGAATGGATACACAAAGACAACCAGCACAAGTGCGTGGAAACGCTCTTTGGGGAGCAGAAGCAAATCTAGATACAGATTTACAACTTAGATTCATACCGCAATCTCCACAAGGAAACTCCGAAGGCACAGAGGCAGAAAGAGTTTGGAGCGTAAGGCAGAATATAGTTCCCGATCCTGGTGCACCACAAGTTTTTTGGTCTTCTTTTGATGAAGCCTTACATGTACCAAAACAATTAAATGTAGTAGATGTATTTACTTTGGTTACATGGTCAAAATTAGGAGAAAAAGAAGGCATGCATGGTAGTCTTTCTAGGCAGGCCTTAGCCAATGCTACAACTGCCTGGCGAAGACGTTTGGAACGATTGGTTTCGGCACAAGGGGGTAAAGCAGTAATATATGGAGGTGGTCTATTGCCAGAAACAAAATATTTAGTTAAAGCGTCAGAATCTCATCTTGTTGCAGAGCTAGGTAGGATAATTGGCCATTATTCAAATGCTTTAAGTGATTTAAGAAGTATCGATCCTGGCTTAGAGCAAGAACTAAAAGAAGCTTATAAAGGTAAAGTTCGTTTTGCGCTTACAACATACTTACCAACTATAATCTATAGGCACATGATAGAAGCACGAGAGCAAGGGAGAAAG
>JALVLD010000161.1 GCA_027033525.1 Candidatus Dojkabacteria bacterium | reverse complement strand
CTTACATATTATAATACAGAGAGGCCGCATGCTGGGCTAAGATATAAAACGCCGATAGAGGTAATAGAAGGTAGCGGGAACCACACACCAAATATAAAATTGTCTCAACTCTTTTGGACCTATACATGTTCTGACTTTTTTGCAAAAGTTTGTTATAATTAGTTGACCTTCGCCACAGGGGAGTTCCGTATAAAATAAGTTAGGATTGCATTCGTATGGATAAAAAGATACAAAAATTGTTTGAGCAAGAGCCGGAGGAGCGTTATTATGAAATGGTCGTAGTATTAAAACCTTTCTTGCCAGATACAGTTAGAGTTCAAGCAGATGAAAAAATAGAAAAAATTATTGAAGATGCCGGCGGCAAGGTAAAAAGCAAGGCGATTTGGGGAAAACGTTTTTTGGCCTATCCAATAAAAGGTCATAAAGAAGGGTATTATATTTTGTATTATTTCCAATTAAAATCTGATAAATCAAAGGAAGTTGAGAAATATTTAAATAGGCACCCTGAAATTTTACGTTTTATGATTATAAAACTTAAAGAATTTGATCTTGCAAAGGTAAAAATTAAAGCAAAGAAAGCAGTAATTAAGGAATAATTTGTTTTTATTATGGCAATTATTAAATTTATGAATTTGACACAGCGAATAAATGTGTTTAAATTAGATAAGCTAAGTTTATATAAATAAGTATGCCAGCATTAAGATCGTACAACAAAGTCATTCTAGTCGGGAATCTCACAAGAGATCCAGAGCTTAGATATACCACAAGTAATACACCAGTTGCTGTATTTACTGTTGCAACTAATAGAGTTTGGGTTAATTCAAAGGGTGAGAGGAAAGAAGAAGCAAGTTTTCATAGAGTAAATGTTTGGGGGAAGGCTGCAGAGAGTTTAGCCAAAATTTTAAAGAAAGGAATGAAGGTATTAGTAGAAGGGCTTTTAGTATATAGAGAGGTAAGGGATGAAAGCGGCAAATTAGTTCGTCGTGAAGCAAGAGTTAGAGCAGAAAGCGTAGTAATATTAGAGCGAAAGAATAGTCAAAATGTAAGCTCTGAAGAAATTCATGCTGCCGGTGGGGAACAAAAAGACGCTAATATAGATATAGAGCAAATAGCCGAGGAGTTAGAAGCTGCTGAGTCAAGCAAATCCGAAGATAAGGGATCTGACAAAGAAGCAAGTAAAGAAAATGGCGGGGAGAGTAATGAAGACAATATTGATGAGTCCGACCTGCCATTTTAGTTAAAAGGTGCAAAACTAAGTTAAAGTATAAGAGTTTTTATGGTAAAAAGAGTAAAAGACATGACCCAAAAACCAGTAGATGATGTTAAGGCAGATGCAAATAAGGTTGTGCAAGATGTAAAGGAGATTACAAGTGTTGTAACCTTAAGTTCTGACGCTGATGAGGCACGCAAGAGTGCCCGGAATAAACAAATCGTAGTTGGTGTGTGTCCATTGTGCGAAATGGGTATAGCACCGGAGGAGATTGATTTTTATAATATTGCGTTGCTCAAGAAATTCTTGTCTGTGCGAGGCAAAATTATTGCAAGGAGTAAGACCGGGTTGTGTGCCAAGCATCAGCGGGTGGTCACAAGGGCCATCAAGAGGGCAAGGTATGTAGCGTTGTTACCGTACGTAAATACCGGTGTGTAAATAGGTGTGTAAATAGGTGGGCGGCGGCCTTCGGCCGCCGCCCACACAAGCTTTCTTTTTCTTTCCCTGTAGTGGGACGAGTGAAGAGGGTACGTCATATTTTTGACTGTATGTCTGGAGTGCCTTATAATCAACATAATGGTACTCAAGAGCGAGTTAGGGGAAAATTCTAGGATGTTGGCATTAAGCTATGGACGGAATGGCTTGTTTATAAATGCTTTAGAGCATTCTGAGGATAAAGGTTATGTCACTAAGCATTGGCATACTAGCTATCCTTGGAAGGATTTTTTGTTTCCATATTGGTATAAAGGCGGGGGATGGCAAGAAGCATTGCTAAATGAGGCAAATCAGCAATTAGCCTTTGAGTATTTTCCTAGCAATATTCCTGCAGTTGCAGATAAGTACATAGTACACACTACCGAACAAGAGAATCCATTTTATAGGCAGTTCAAGCAAAATTTTCCTTCTCTTTTATTCACAGAAGGAAAGCAGGCCGAGATCTCTAAGTTGTTTGCACCGATTTTAGAGCTGCATGCAGAGAAAGTGGTGTTTGTTGAATTAAACTTTATGAGTTTCCGAGTCGTAGAGTTTTCGCCTAAAGCATTCGGTACACAGGTAAAATGGGAATATAAGCAAGCAGAGGTGAAGTTTTCAAATATCAATGAATTGCTAGCACGAGTTTTGAAATTAGGTTATCTAGATTTCATAACCACAACCACCCCAAGTACTAAGTTGCACAATCTTTTAGCGAATTATTTATTTTATATGCCTGCAACGACTTCAGATCTCGATGTAATTGATTTTTATAGAGCTATTTATTTTGATTTGGTTGCAGAGATAACAGATAAAATCGATATCCCTACTGTAAGCGGAGGAATCATGATTGTAACCGGAGAATTATTGTCTTTTTTGCAGAATAAAGTTTCAATTATGCTATTAGTATTAGATATTTTAGGAATAAAGGGAACTTGGGCATGCCATTTTGATGATAAAATGCGTGTGTTGCCATGGTTGTATGCAAATTTATATGGTTACTCTATACCAACAGAAATACTATTTAATACTTGGGATTTAATCTATACCCCCGTTAAGAAACTAGATAAACAGGTGCCTACAATTTTTGTTGATAAAACCAAATATCTTGGCCTACAAGATGAGATACATAGGTTCGAGCTTGGTTCTCAAGTAACTAGTTTTGAAGCAGAGCATGAGTATCAGTTATTATTTCATCATAAAATTCATGTAAATACATTAACCATTGATTTACGTAAAAGGCCAGTTAAATATGGTCGAAAGATACTTGATAATAGAAGGAATATTAAAAAGTGGCTTGCGTCTTTAGCTAATATTGATAAAACATAAATTATGAAGTATAAGAAGGTCTCGGTAAGTATTCCTAATGATTTTGCAACTAGTGTTAGTTTTGGCAAGAGTGTAGATAGGGGAACTATTTTAGGTACGGGCACAATAGAAACACCGTTAGAAGTATATATTTTACCTACAAAATATACACTTTATGTGGATAGTGGAGTATTCATAACAAAAGGGCAAAAGTTGTTGGAATTTAGAGATGGGGTAGAAAAGCGAACAGTTTTTGCTAAGCATGATGGCCTAGTTCGTTTGGAGGGGAAGTTTTTAAAGGTTGTGGATGTTTTGGCTAATGCCCCTATAAAATCACCGGTGAAAGGGCGGGTAGTATTATTAAGTAGAAATGAGATAATTATAGAAGCAGATTATTGCAAGATTCCATTATTTATTGCAGAAGGATCGTATTATAAAGGTCAGTTTGTATTTCTGAAAAGATATAATCCTGAGCACGCAAGAATGCTTGCCCAGGATTATGGCCTTGTATTTTGGGGACACGCCCTTACATATAATATGTATAAAGTTTTTGTTGCAAAGGGAATTCGTGGTATCATTGCTCCCTTTATCGATTGGACCGACTATACAAAAATTTTAAAAGAGCGCAATTCAGATTTTGCAGTTGGTTTGTTATTTGGTTTTGGAGGGGGAGAATTGTGGCACGATTACTCTAAGATTTTTGGGGAATTGAATAAAGGCTACGTAGAGGTAGATTTTGCAGGTGAAAGCATATATCTGTTTAATTGTGATATACTATTTTCTAGTACTTCCTTGTATGCTTTTAAAGGCATAGAGTATTGGGCAAAGGAAATAGATAAAATAAGAGGAATAGATTCTAATTATTTCTTGGCCGAAACCAAAGGAGAAAAATATATTCTTACTTTAGATGAGATTTATAAATATGGCAACAAATAAAAAATTATTTAAAAACAAGAACTCGCATCTTAGTATAACTCCGTTTACTGTTCTTTTATTTCTTACAGTGTTTGTAATAGGCTTGGCGTTAGGTAGGCATTTTGAAACCGTAAAATTAAAAGCAAATCAAGTCGCTAAAAAGTTTGCAAAGGATTCTCTAGAAAACTACGACTTTACATTGTATTGGCAGGTATACAGTCAACTAAAATCAAAATATGTTGATCCCCAAAAATTAAACGCGAAGAAGATGTATTATGGAAGCATTAAGGGAATGGTCGCTGCATTGGGAGATCCAGCTACAATGTTTTTGGATCCAGACGAAACTAAGGATTTTCAAAGATCCTTAGGTGCTGAGTATGAGGGAGTCGGGATTCTTTTGGATTTGGTTCAAAATATTCCCCACGTTGTTACTGCATTTGAAGGGGCACCAGCATATAAGGCGGGGATAAGGTCAGGAGATTTTATAGTTGCAGTTGACGGTAAAGATGTGTCTGGAATGGTTTTAGGGAAGGTGGCCTCGTTAATTCGTGGGAAGGCTGGCACAAAGGTAAAATTAACCATAGTACGACATGGGAAAAGGCAGGTAATAGAGGTTACAAGAGGCAAAATTTCTGCCCCCAGTATGCGTTTCGTAGAACGGAAGGATAATATAGATATTATTCGTGTAAGTAGATTTACTGAGCCCACTTTAGGTGCGTGGATTGATAAGTGGGATAGTTTGCTTACTAAGGTTTTGGTAGATATCAAAGCGGGTAAAACCAAGGGGTTAATCGTAGATTTGCGCGATAATCCAGGCGGTTATTTTGACGCTGCCGTATATATGTTAGGCGATTTTATATCTATGGGTAAACCCGTGGCGTATCAAGCTGACCGTTCTGGAATCGTTAGAGTTTATAAGACTACGCGCACGCCTAAGTTTCCTGGGAGTGCGCCTATTGTGTTGTTAGTAAATGGCGGTACAGCTTCGGCTGCAGAAATATTTTCTGGTGCGATGCAGTTTTATAAGCGTGCTTATGTTATTGGCGAAAAAACATATGGCAAGGGGACAGTTCAAACAGTTTTAAATTTTGATAAATTTGACGGTTCTTCTTTGCATGTAACTGTTTATAAATGGTTGTTGCCTAATAAAAAATGGTTAAACCACGATAACCCGATCGTGCCAAACAAGGAAGTTAGGTTCGATCAAAAAAAGTGGGAAGAGCAACAAATTGATACCCAACTTGAAGCCGCTATACAGTATTTACAAGCCAAGCTTAAATAGACGAGCTTTTTAAAATCTAGCATGGGGGTTGCATGCTATAATACCATTGAACTAAGTTTAGAGTATGGTTTATGCAAATAGAAGTAGTATTACTTAAAAATGTGAGGGGTTTAGGGCAGATAGGAGATATTTTAAAAGTTAAAAAGGGCTATGCTGTAAATTACTTAATTCCTAAAAACCTAGCTCGAATTGCAACCAAAGAAGATAAAGTTCGCTATGCTACCCTAAAGGCAAAAAAACAAGAAGAGCTAGAATTAAGGATGCGTATGTTGCAAAATATAAAACAGTTTATTCAAAAAAAGCTTGTTAAAAATCCGATTAAAATTGAAGTTAAAACTTCGAGTGGCGGCAAGGTGTACGGTAGTATTAGTAGCGATAAAATAAAACAAGCCTTGCTTGCAAAGATACCTCAATTAAGAACACTTAATCCTAGGGAAATAAAAATAGATATGCCAGATAAGATTGAATATGTCGGCAAATATGCATTTGATGTCAAGATCAACGCGAAATTTGGAGACAAAGAAGTAAAGGAGGTTGTACCTATTTTTGTAGATATAGTATCTATTAGTAAGGCGCATTTAAAGGCTGCGTAGTAAAGTTATAATTTTGTGCTATTATATTTATATGGCAACCAAAAAGAAAAAAATAAATACAACCCCTTCTAAGAAAATGCAAAACTCTATTTCGTCTAAGGTGGAGAGTAGGCCAAAAGGTAATAACAAAATTAAAACATTTTTGGTAATTTTGGGGGCATTAGGGATTTTTATCGCCGGTGTATACTTTGGGCAACAGCAGTTAGACATAACCTTAGATTTTGTGAAAACTACATATTCAAATATTGTAAAAAATTGGCACATCCCCAGCTTTTCATTTAAACGTGGGGGAAAATCCCAAAATAAAAAAGCCAATCCTCAGTTACTTAAGCAAAATACAGAAGCTTATGACGCATCTCGTGAAATTATTCCGAAGATTGTAAAGCAAGCACGTAAAGGAGTAGTAAGTATAGCAATCTCAGATTATGAATTTAAGCAAGGGCAAGGGCCAGTTGAAATTAATAGCAAGATTGGTACTGGCTTTGTTATAGATAAAAATGGGCTTATTGTTACAAACCGCCATGTTGTTTCGCATGAAAATGTAATGTATACAGTTATCACGTGGGATAATAAAAGTTATCCAGTAAAAAAAATCGTAAGAGATCCTATAAATGATATTGCCTTTGTGTTTATAGATGCAAAAGAGGGTAATTTAGTTTCTCTTCCATTGGGGGATTCTAGCAAATTGCTTGCAGGGCAAACCGTTATAGCAATCGGGACTCCGCTAGGAGAGTTCCCGGGGAGTGTAACTGTTGGAGTTATAAGTGGTTTAGGGCGTACAGTAGAGGTTGGGAGTTCATTTTTAGGTATTGTGAAAAAGTATGAAAATGTTATTCAAACTGATGCTGCTATTAACCCGGGGAATTCGGGTGGGCCATTGTTAAATTTAGGGGGCGAAGTAATAGGGGTTAATTTCGCTAAAACTAGTGGGGCAGACAATATTTCGTTTGCACTTCCCATTAATTTAGTAAAACAACGTTTAGCAGAATATAGAAAGTACAATAGATTACCTCAGCCATTTTTAGGTATAGCTTATGTGTATGTGTCGCCTATTGACGCCCAGGTAGCTGATTTAGTCCCTGGGGCTTTTGTTACTAGAGTTGTGCCTGATTCTCCAGCTGCGAAAGCCGGCATTCGGCCTAGGGATATTATTGTTGCAATAGATGGCGAAGAAATAAATTCGAATTTGGCTGCTTTATTATATAAGCACTCGGTAGGTGACAAAATAAAAATCAAGATTGCAAGGCGTAAACCCAACGGCACATATTCATATAAGGAACTAGAAGTTACAATTGCAGATAGGTACGAAGTATTAGGACACTAAATTAAAAAGTACTCCTTCGTTGTATAGGATAATTCTTGGTATTTGGTTTGTTTGGACTAGTTTGTAAGCCTGCTTTTCAATACTTAATGATAAGTAATTATCTATAAGAGAATTAGTAGGCTGTTGTTTGACATCGCAAGGCAGCTTGTTATATACCCGCTGAGGTATATAAGGTGGATTGGTGATAATAAACAAGACGTTGGAGTGGAGGGCAGCTTGAGGAATTGGAGGCGAACTATTTGGATTAGCGTGTAAGAAATGTACGTAATTGTGAACCTTGTGAGTATAAGCATTCTTTCTTGCGATTTGTAATGCACATCGTGAGCTATCTGTGGCAACAAGTCGTACTTGGTGGTTTTTTAAATATAAAGGGGCAATAAGCTTGGCTATGCTTATAATTATGTTGCCACTTCCTGTCCCGATATCAAGTATTGTTATAGACTTTGCACGTTTAACTAA
>JALVLD010000160.1 GCA_027033525.1 Candidatus Dojkabacteria bacterium | reverse complement strand
TAGTATACGAATTGGAACACCAGCAATAACTACTCGTGGGCTTAAAGAAAAGCACATGAAACAAGTCGCAGAGTTCATAATTGAAGCTTTAAAGAATTATGATAATAATACTTCTTTAAAAAATATTAAACAAAGCGTAAATGGTTTTGCTTTACAATTTGACTTATTTAGTAAAGAATGGCTAATTCAAGAAACTTAGATAGAAAAGAAAAGGTAAAGTTCATCATTAAAACTCTTTCTAAAATTTATCCTAATCCACAGACTCCGCTTTTCCACAGAAATATTTTTGAATTATTTGTAGCAGTTTTATTATCTGCACAAATGCAAGATGCAAGGCTTAATAAAATCTTGCCAAAATTATTTGACAAGTTCCCGACTGCCAAGGCCTTTACTGATGCTAAACTAGAAGATATTGAAAATGCTCTTAAAGGTGTAAATTACTACAAAACCAAAGCTAAACATTTAAAGCAAGCATGCCAAATTATTATTTCTAAATTTTATGGCAAAGTTCCTAATAATTTAAATGATTTGTTAACATTACCTGGAGTAGGTAAAAAAACAGCTAATGTAATTTTAAATGAAGGCTTTAATATTCCTAGCGGAATTGTTGTTGATACACATGTTAAAAGAGTAGCATACCGCCTAGGATTAACTAAAAATACAGATCCTAAACATATAGAAGAAGATTTAAAAGCTATTGTACCTAAAAAATACTGGCGAAATTTCTCATTATGGTTAATTTTTCATGGTAGGAATACTTGTACAGCCCGAACTCCTAAATGTAATAATTGCCCTTTAAAAGATATTTGTCCCTTTACCAAGACGTTACAAAGCTCATAATCAGCAACAATACGAAATTACGCTATTCTTACTCGCATTGTAAGAGAGAATCTCATCACGTTTATCGGCGCCCAAGTTACAAAGTTTGTTTCAACTCGATATTACTTCTCGCATACTTTCGGATTCCAAATACCAAGCTGTTTTTTACGTGCTTGTTTGTAAAGCTTTAAAAACAATTTGCCATATTTAACATCAGGAGGAATGGTTAAGACCTTTGCCCAGCCATTTTTAACAAGTTCTGCATTTACAAAAATCTTCTTATTATTTTTTACAACATATACATAACGCAAAAGCCTGCCATATTTGTCTCTATCTCGTACATCTTTTTCTAAAATAATTTGTTTTGCATCTTTTAAAAGCAAAGCATTATATTCTTTAGCTTTATTTGCAATACAAGGAGTTTTAGTTAGTTCTGGAGTATCAATCTCAATATATCGTACTTTTTCTTGTTTATTATTTATTTTTACAACAATAGTATCTCCATCAATTACTCGCACAAGACAAACTGAAGTAGAGCACGAATTATTTAAAATTGTTTTATTTTTTTGCAACCAAACTAATAAAAAAGAAAATAAAAATACAAATATAGTTGCTAAAAATTTCTTCATACTAAACTAACACACTCTTGGCCGGCAGCGGCCATTTTTAAAAACAAGGGGGCGCTTGCCCCCCAGAAAAACTAATCTGCAAGTTCTTTGTGACAGAACCACCAATCATAACAGTTCGGTGTTTTAGCTCTCTTGTCTGCCAACTCTTTATTATCTGCTGGTGGAACAATTGCTCTTTTGCCGATAAGCTCGTTCTCTGGCCAATTGGCTGGTAAAGCAACCCCATGCTTATCTGATGTTTGTAAGGCTTTTACTGCACGCAAAATTTCGTCTATATTTCTGCCAATTTCTTGCGGATAATACATTATTAATCTAACTCTCCCTTCTGGATCTACTATAAATACTGCTCTTACTGTATTAGTACCTTTTTTAGGTGAAATCATGCCTAAAGTTTTTGCCACTCCGCCCATATCGTCTGCAATAATTGGGAATGGAATTTCTACATCTAAATTTTCTTTAATCCATTCTGTCCATTTAATATGAGAAAATACTTGGTCAATTGATAAACCAATCAACTCAACGCCTAGTTCCTTGAATTTATCGTAGTGTTTTGCAAAAGAAACAAATTCTGTTGTACAAACAGGCGTAAAATCTGCAGGATGGCTAAATAAAATCCACCATTTCCCCTTAAAATCCTTTGGAAGTGTATATGTACCAAAGGTGGTTTTCACGGAGAGTTCTGGGAATTTTTCTCCCAAGGTTACCAACCTATTTTGTGTATTTTGTGCTTCCATAATGTAATTAATTAACAATTTATATTATAATTTATTATACCCTGAAAAATTTATTTAATCTCTATTTCTTAACCCCAAAACTAGGTATAAAAACCGTAAAAAATCAAAAAGAGCTACACCTAGTGCAGCAACATAAGTTAATGCTGCAGCAGTTAATATATCTTTAACTGGACCTTCTTCAGCATGTGTAATTAATCCATGTTTTTTTAGCATTGCTATAGCTCGTTTACTTGCATCTATTTCTACAGGCAGTGTTATAAATGCAAACGCTACCATTAAAGAAAATAACATTAACCCCAAAAGTGCTAAGCCGTAAGATTCAAAGATTAAACCTAAAAATATTAATGTATAACCCAAATAAGAACCAACTGCAGAAAAGCTCGCTATAAAACTTCTTAATTTAAGGAGTAAAGCGCCTGTATGTTTTTGAAGGGCATGTCCTAATTCATGAGCTGCAACTGCTATAGATGTTAAAGAAGGAATAGTAGCAATATCATTCGTTAAATTAATATGATCTTTTCTTGGATCATAATAATCTCCTAAAAAGGAATTGCCTACTTTTAATTTAATATCAGTTCCATATTCTTTATTAAACCAGTTTACTAAATCTGCACCTGTCATGTGAGAACTATTAACAACCCTTTTATATTTGCGCATAACAGAAACAACATTAATTTGCGCCCAAATTACGAAGATTGTAAGAATAATATATACTAGTATCATACAGTTATTATACTATGTAAATTTTATATGTAAATTATATGTAAATTTGTTACTAAGAAATATTATAATTCCTCTTGATTCTACGGCTCCAATGTGCATAATAATTAATTATGCATAGGAACCTAGATCAATTTATAAAATTTCTACAAATCCCAAGCATAAGCTTGGACACTGCAGCTGTAAATAAAGCACTAGACTATATTCTTGATTATTTTAGCGACATAAAAGATAAATTAAACATTCATACATTTTATTGCAATAACAAAAGAAGTTTATTAATAACTCCAGAAGCACAACGGTTTAACAAATTAAAAATTATTCTTAACGGCCACGCGGATGTTGTAGATGCTCCGATAGAATTTTTTAGTCCAAAAATAAAAGGAGATAAAATCTATGTCCGCGGTGACTATGATATGAAAGGTGGTTTATTTGCAGGTATGATTGCATTTAAAAAATTAATAAAAGCAAACAATAATCTACCAATTGGGCTCCAAGTCGTTCCCGATGAAGAAATTGGTGGCTTTGATGGCACGCTTTGTCAGTTGAAAAAGGGAGTACGCTCACAATTTATGGTTGCTCTAGAGCCCTCTAACCTAAACATTACCATCGCCGCTAAGGGTGTGCTTTGGATAGAAGTTCTAGCCCACGGAAAAGCAGCACATTCTGGATATCCGTGGAACGGCCAAAATGCAATAAAAATTTTAGTTGACTTTATAAATGCTTTAGATAAACATTTTCCTAATCCTACCAAAAAGGCCTGGCAGACCACATATAATTTATCGCAAATTAGCACCCCTAATAAAACTATGAACAAAATTCCAGATAAAGCTATACTAAAAGTAGATATACGTTACGTACCTTCTGATAAAACTAAGCTAGAGGAGTTATTTATGCAGATTAGGGATAAAATGCCAATAGACCTTAATTATCTTATGTTTGAGCCTGCATTCCATACGTCCACGCAAGACAAATATATAAAAGCACTTGTTGATGTTTTAAAAACAAATCATCCCACCTTCAAATATGAAAAGCGGCATGGAAGCTCGGATGTACGCCACTTCGCCAAGTACGAGATCCCTGGTATAGAATTTGGCCCCACCGGCTTTGGTAGCCATCAAGCTGACGAATATGTAGAATGGAGTAGTATTCTAGAACTTGCAAAAATCTTAGAAGAATGGATATTAAAAGTGGTATAACTATGTTGCTGTGTCAACCAGTATATGATCGCTAAAATGCCAACCCGGATGACTATAGACTTCAAGCCAGACAAAACTTCCCGCAGCCTTGTGCTTTTCGTATGGTTTAAATGTAATTGTTTCGCCTTCTGCTACTATGTATTCTTTATGATCCTTCCAAACACGTAATCTCCCATGGGTTACTAGGTATGTTTCAGTTAATGTTTTATGATAATGTAATAAGGCCCTTTTACTATAACTGCTATAGCTTTAGAAAAATCTGCCCTATTATAAACTTCACAAATAATCTCTACAACTTCACCTTCTTTATTTTTATTCAAAACTATACTTTTCCCGGGATATTGGCTTTGCAAATACTCCACGGCCTCATCAACACTATTTATGTTACTATAGCTCCATGTCTTAGTAGGACGTGTCAAATCCTTATACTTATGATAAGGTAATATTACTGCTAATGGTTTATTGTAACGACTGATATATATGATTCTTCCTTTTCTGTACACATTCTGAAAAATACTGCCCAATTTCTCTTTTAATTGTGTAAGTGTATATGTGATCATTCTCGCAGAATAAATTACTTACAATGTTGTATGGATTACAGCATAAATCGTACGGATTTATGTACAACATGTTGTGCAGTATTAGGATTCGTGCATAAAATTGGCAACTAGACTCAGATATTTAAATAATTTAATGATTACTTTCCGTAAATCAAGATTCCAATTAAATTTCGTACCTCTATTTTATCGCTAGATTGCCTTTTTACTAAATCGCAACTAGTAATTAAATAATAAGTGTTAATATTGTCATTACTTTTTAGCAAGATTACTTGCGGATTTCTATAAAAGTCTCCCGCAGTTAAATAATTTACAATCTCTTGTGGTACTAAAAATGAATCTGTTTCTGTATACAAAATATATTTATTGTTTTCCTTTTGTATATATGAGTTTTTATACTCAACCAACTCTAATTCCTTAATTGTTAAGGGCGTTTTAAAAAATTTAAAGCCTAAATTAAAATTGTCCCAAGTAGATTCAGGAATAAGCCTATTTAATCTATAAGTCCTTATATATACAGAACTTTTTTGATTGGGCTTAATAGAAAGTTCATCAGAAATATGCAACCAATCTAAAAAAGAATCGGCATAAAAATAAAAATTATCTTTAGTCTTTTTCAAAAATCCGTTGAGCGATTTAGTTGATAACATATCTTTTAGTATAGAAAGCCCATAATAATTCCAAAGATGCTTAACATCTGCATATAATTCCCAATACTTCTGGATTTTAACTCCAAGGTTTGTATCTGCAGGAATTATTTTATTATTCTCAATTTTAATGCCAACACTCTCCAGCTTTTTGTAAAAACGCGACAATTGATCAATTTTACTTACATAAAAAACTGCAGGAGTTAGCAACACAAATACAAGGCCTGCATATGTAGTTATTATTAATTTGGTATTTTTAGAAAAAATAAAATAAAAAGCTATAAGTAAAAGAATTATCCCCAGTAAAAATAGTTCAGCTCTGTTTACAGTTAATCCATAGGCACTAATTCTTAGATATAAACCATATAATTGCATCAAAATAATAACAGGTAAAAGTGAGGCGATAATACGCTTTTGGTTTTTAGATAAATCAAAATACAGAATTGTTATTATGATGATTGCAATAAAACTATAGACTAAAGATAAAGGAGTAACAGTATTAGATGGCCATTTACCTGTAATTAAAATTTGGGCAACGTAGGGATACAAAATAATAGAGTAAAGTATAAACAGCGGGATTAAAACATATTTTACAAAATTCTTGATCCAAGAAGTTACTTGTAATACAAACTCATTAGACTTTATTCCAAAAGTATTTATTGCAACTTTATTTGCAATAAAATTAAATGAAATTAGAAGAATAACTCGATGCCAAGATATATCTACTCGTTCTAATAAACTTCCCCATAAGGCTCGTATACCCATATGCGCAATTTCTAAACCAATAAAAACAGCTAAACCATAAACAAAACCAAGTGCAATAGAAATTAGCAAGCGTAAAACTATATTTAAATATGTTTTAGAAGGAGCCTTTTGGTGTTTAGGATTTGTAAAATATGCAACAAGAATTAGTGCCAAAATTCCCAATAATATTGGCATAAAAAATTCATACAAAAACTGAGGTCTCTCTATGTAGTTTGTGTAACTGTGCCTACCATAAACAGGTAAATTTGGCCTATCTGGCTTTATAAAAATGGGAGGAAGTATTAAATACATGTATATATACGAGAGAATAATTATAACAACGTAAACTATATTCAACATATTCTTTGATCTTACAAACCGAGGACTCTGTTTAAGCAAAGAAATTGCAAAAACGAACGGAACCACCATTATTAATCCAAAAGAAGAATAGACCAATAATTGTAAATTAATTTTTGAATAGGCATTAAAATCTAAAATTATTGCGGCAATTGTAGAAAGTGTAATTAAGAGAGTTTCTAGAGGGTATTTTAAGAAGAAATTTTTAAATTTGTTCATAATTAATTGTATAGCAAATTTTGAAAAACCAAAAATTTCCCATTATGGGTATTGACCCTCTTTAAAATACATGTTATAATGCAGTGGGTATATACCCTAAATATATAATTTAATTTTTTATAACAATGCCAAATAGAGATGGTAAAGGGCCAAGAAACGGTCAAAGACCTAGAGCTGGGAGAAGAGCTGGCAGAGGCATTGGCGGTAGTAGTAAGTGTGTATGTCCAAATTGCGGATATACAACAGACCATATACGCGGAGTGCCTTGTAGCAAAACTTCTTGCCCTAAATGTAATACCCCTTTAAGAGGGGATTATTGTAAATAAGTTAAGGGGGGCTTAGCCCCCCTTGGCTTGCTATAATATACACATATAAGTTTAACTAACAAGCCATGCCGCGAAGAAGATTTAGACGCAAAGTTAGATATAAGTTTAAAGACACTTATTATAAACCTAGAGGTGTTCCATTAAACCAACTTAAAGAAATTGAAATTACAGCAGAAGAACTTGAAGTTTTAAGATTAAAATTTATTGAAAAATTACACCAAGTGCAAGCAGCAGAAAAATTAGGTATTTCTCAAAGCCAATATCAACGCGATTATTATAATGTTTTAACCAAAATAACAGAAGCTTTAATTAATGGTTGGGCAATAAAAATAAAAAGTAAAAACGATAGCTCAGAAACTTAACTCGCATACTCAATGTATGTGCAAAGGAGAAAGCAGGTGCTTTGTAAATTAAAGATATAAAAAAGGAAGTTCACTAGGTTAACCTTTAATAAAACGCTAACAGTATAGCTAACCTTCCAAATTATTCATTCTGTGCATCAAGTTTGACATATCAAAGTATGTTTGTTAAAATTCGCACTAATGCAATCAACAAACCATAAAAACAACCAATTACAGGTGGTTTCAGAAGCAATACTTCCTTCCCTAAGGACACTTCTTATTATTGTTCTTAAGTTTCCATAGGGAGGGGTAGTATAGCTTTATTCCCATAAAAGGCC
>JALVLD010000159.1 GCA_027033525.1 Candidatus Dojkabacteria bacterium | reverse complement strand
GCTTAGCCCCTTGTGGCAAACAGGGTAGAGCAAGGCGGGCTGGCATCCCGTTAATCTGCCAACGGCAACAAAAATGCCGCTAAAAACTTCTTCGGCAAGGTGAAGGCTGCGTTTGCAAATGCAATGGCTGCACTTAAAGCAGCTGTTGCTGCACCAGCCTACAGCCTTGCTGTGGCATAAATATGCCACACACAAGTAGCCTCTTGCGCCCACCCAACGCTACTTGTGGGGAAACAAAGTGTGGGCTGCAGCAAGAATGCTTGCCCTTAGCATTCTTGCCAAGTTTGTAAAGGGCCGACAATAGCTTTTTTGCCGGTTTTAAAGGCTATTGTCGTATACACAAACCGGCTAACCTTGTAGGTGCTACCCTGCATGACACAAGGGCACAGGGGTTCGATTCCCCTCGCCTCCAAGGTAAGATCGTTAAAAATGCTAGAAACTATATCACAATACAAACAAGAACTTTTCTTCCCGTTTAACCTTGCGTCAAAAACTATTCCTTGGTTGGAAGCTAGTATTTTACATCCCATAAACTATGACGTAGATCCTAAAGGCTCTTTCTTCAATTTTCTAAAACAAATATTACAGACTGAAGAAGCCTTGGCCAATGCAAGAAGGCACGATTTAGCCCGACTAGATCCTTACACAAATATGCTCAAAATTTCTAGGATAAGACGTCTCAACGTATTTAGCGCCCCCTGGCACCAACACCTATTTGCCCCAAACGACGAGATACCTCCTCCGCCAATCCAACTCCCCGAATTCTTAGAATTAAATTTGCCAGAAGATGTAAGCCGACCAGTCTTCTTTAAATTACAAATGTGGCTATACTCCCCGCATCTTCCATTAGTTACCATGCTCAAAACAAAATTTTCCAAACATGGTTACAAAAACCTTCCGGACGAATCAAGGGAAGCAAAGCAGCACCCACTTGTCTACCTGCACGTTACGGGAGTAGGGAATCCGTATGAGAGAACATTCCAAGTCTATAGTCTCACCACACGTCGACACGGAGTGCCAGCCTTAAAATTTACTTTTCCCCAGCCCCTTAGAAATAGTATCCAATTAGGGTTATAATTCTTTATGCTTTTACGAAAAGGCCCCGAAAGGTTAACTAGAGAACCATTCCCATTAATTCGGGAAACTACTCTTGGACTTTTTCGCAGGCTAGAACAACACCTACCTTTACACGATGAAGATCCAGCCGGCACATTTATAAACTTTTGTAACCGTATCGTTAGGGATCACGGTGGGTTAGATAAGGCGCTTAACCAAAATTTTGTCAGATTCAATCCACGAAATAATACCTTGACAATAGCTCGCAACAGACATCTGATAAAAAATCCAACTCTCCCGCGTCGCATATCAACCGCACTGATGCCTGCTTTCGTGGGACAAATATTACACCCATATTATGAAGGTAATTTTGCCGAGATATTACGATTAGCTTTACCTGCAGCAGAAAATGGTGCTATTGGGATAGCATTACAAATGTGGCTTATTACACATAAACCCATTGTTACTCAACACTATGAACACATAGGAGCAAAAAGTGTATTTCACCTTCATGCTCCACACATTCCTCCGGCTATAAAAGAAAGAGTATATACTTTTACGCGTAATCCAATGGCGATAGTAACAGCACACGGAGCAGCAAATCCATTTACTAACGACTGGTATCTTGGCTTTGACATACAACGATGGTAAATCCCTACTCCCACCGACTAAACATTAAGCTTCTGTGATCGCCTTTGCCTTTTGGCATCTCTTGCCAAATTCGTTCGGTTATAAACGGTATGTATGGATGTAGTATCTTTAAGTATTTTTGCAAAGCATAGTACAATGTCCATTGAGCTGCAAGTCTATCGTCTTTGTCGTATTCTATTGGATTTCCATTTTTATCCTTAGTGTAAAGTCTTGGTTTTACTATTTCTAAATACCAATCACAGAATATTTCCCAGAAATGCTGGCGCAGATCTACAGCTATAATTCCGAATTTAAAGGATTCTATGTATTTTTTGACTCTCTCTGCTATTTTGTCTACTTCCTTAACCATCTTTTTGTCGTCTGCAGAGAGTTTTAATTCCTGAGGTTTAAGTTGTGGGAGTTTATCTTTGACTTCTTCTATATTAAAAAGCACGAACTTACTTGCATTCCAAAGCTTGTTTAAGAAACGTTTATTGCCCTCAAGTTTATCATGGGTTATTTGGTAATTGGCGCCAGCTTTGTTGCCTACAATATAGAAGAGTCTTAATACGTCTGCTCCGTATTTTTCAATAAGCTCATGCGGGTAAACAACATTCCCTTTACTCTTGCTCATTTTCTGCCCATCAAAGGATTTGATTAAACCATGGAGATATACGTGTTCAAATGGGATTTTACCAGTTCGATATAGTCCTAACATTACCATTCTTGATACCCACCATTTAAGGATATCGTATCCTGTTTCCATTACCTGAGTAGGGTAGAATTTGTCAAAAAGTTTAAATTTCATTAATGTTGCAAATGGCCATTGGCCAGAGCTAAACCATGTATCAAATACGTAATCACTTTGGATCCAGCCTTTTCCCGGAGATTTTTTAGAGATTTTTGCAAGACCTTTTTCTTCAGCTTCTTTAAAATCTTTTACAGGCGTGCCATCTATGTACGTAATGACTTTACCGTTTTCGTCTATTTTTTCTTCTACTTTACCTTTATACCAAACTGGGAATCTGTAACCCCACCACAAGCTACGGCTAATTGGCCAATCGCGTAAATTGTACATCCAATCAAGGTATACTTTAGTCATGTTTTTGGGATGAATTTTAATCTCTCCTTTTTCTACGACTTCGATTGCTGGCTTTTTAATCTGACTTACATCAATAAACCATTGAGATGACATTTGAGGTTCAATAACTGTTTTGCATCTTTCACATACTTGTACAAATTGTTTTTTGGTTTCAATCTTGCTAACTAATTTTAAGGCTTGCAAATCTTTTACAACTTGCTCTTTAGCTTCTGTTGTACTAAGCCCAAAATATTTCCCTGTTGGGCCTACTATTTTAGCTTGTTTATCTATGACATTAATATAATCAATTTGTGCATCTGGATCTTTTTTAGTGTTCTTGTTCCAATTGAGCATTATTTGATAATCCTCATAGGCATGTGCTGGTGTAAGTTTTAGAGCACCTGTACCTAAATTTTTATCTACAATAGGATCTGTAATTATTGGTATTGGCCTCCAAACTAAAGGCAATAAAACTTTTCTTCCAATTAAAGCTTGATATCTAATATCGTCTGGATTTACAACTACTGCTGTATCTCCTAGCATTGTTTCAGGACGAGTAGTTGCCACAGTTACATAATTAATTATTCCTTTCTCAAATAAAAATGCTAAAAGATCTTTCTTAAATTGAATTATTGCCCAATTAAGCTTTACTTTGTCTGAATCTGTTAATTCAAATGAGTATTTCTCTAGTTGGGGATAATACCAAATGTATCCAAGCCAATCTCCTGTGCTTTTTTCTATACCTGGATGTAGCTTGGTTGTTATTATTCCAGGCTCTTCTTTGTAAGATTTTGCAAACAAGATTTCTCCATTTAAAGCAACAGCATAAGCACCTTCCCAATAAACAGTTCGCTTATCTTTGGGAACATCTTTCATAAGTTCTAATAAAGCTTGAGCTCTTTCTTTGTATGAAGCTTTATCACCTCCTACTAAGCGTTTGGTTAAAACCTTATTCCATTTTTTGCCTAAATAAGGGATTTCTGCACCACCATCATTAGCAATAACTAAAGCGTTTGGATATGCTTTAGAATAAGCAAGAGCTTTAGCTTTTGCATTTTCTATAAGTGAAGTTTCGCCTTCTCGAATCTCAAGTGGCTTATCTACGGTTATAATTTTTAAACCTAAATCTTCTAATTGAGACTTAAATAAGCCTTGCTTAAATTTACTACTAGTTCCAATAAGTAACGGGTATTTGGCTTGCCAAAAACTAGAATCTAATGGTTTTAGTTCTACTTTATCTTCTTTAATATTTGCAACCAAAGAAGGTAAACGCATTTTGTGATACTCAGGCTCGCTAGCTTCTAGAATTACAAAATCATTTATCTTTATTTTATTTTTTTGGTTGCCAAGTAAAGAAAGATCTATATTTAATTTTTTATTTTTTTGCAAAGAATCTAAATCAGCGTAGGGAAGTTTTAACTCAAAAATATTTGCATCTTCCGGGATAAGTGGGTATTTTATATACACAAAATCTGTAGAGCGTTCCTTTGGTTCTGTATCAATATCTGCAAGTGCAGTTTGACAACTAGGACACCAGTTTACAATTCTTACGCCTTTGTAAACATACCCGTCTCTGTAAAGTTTTATGAATGTATCAAGTACAATATCTACGATTTCTGGATCTAGTGTAAATACATCCCTATCAAAATCACTAGAAAGTCCGATTCGTTGTTCGTCTTTTTTGGCTTGTTCCTTTATCTTCATAAAATATTCGTATGTTTCGCGGTAAAACTCATCGCGTGTCATATTTGCTTTGAATTTACCCTGCGGTCTAAAATATTCACGCAAAACTACGATTTCTCCTTGAATGCCTGCATGGTCTTTACCCGGCTGGCCATATACTTTGTAACCTTTCATACGGTAATAACGCAAAAGTAGATCTTGATAAGCATAACCTGATACATTACCTAAGTGGGGTCTACCATATGCATTTGGTGGTGGATTAATAATGCAGAAAGTAGGTCGTTTGTCTTTTAACATCTCTTCAAAAGAAACAACCTTGTCTTTGTCAGGATCGTATTCTGGTTTATAAAATTTATTATCTAGCCAAAATATGAGGATTTTAGGTTCCTCTTCTTGTGGATTATATGGACCTTTAGGTAGCATATATTTCAAACTTATCTTAAAATTGCATATATTTTACAGAATTATTATAAATGTCGCAATTTAAAGAGTAAGAAATTTAAAACTTTAGGGCTTTTCTACATACTCCCCTCTCCTTTTGCCCGACAAATACAATAGTAAAATCTCCCCATAACCCTATTGCACAAAGTAGAACATAAAAAGGCAAGTTGACCGGTAACTCGTAATTGATATACTTAATATATGAGACTATTTGCAACTAAAAAATCCCTAGCAAAAGATTTTAAGAGAAAATTACAAGAAGCAGGTTATTCTAATCAGCCTCTAGCGATTTTAATTGGTCTTACTCCTAAAGGGCAACGTTTTTTATATTTTGTGAGTTTACTGGGTGCATTAGGAGCTCTTATTGTATCCTTTTTTGTAAAAAAATACATGTGGGCCGTTGCAATTACTGAAAAAGGAATCTTTGTAATATCTATTTCTGCCTTTTTTGATTTCTATGATCTTCAATTTTATCCTTGGAGTAAAACAAAAATTACTGAAATTAAAAATTCTTGGTTAAGTAAAAAAATCACTTTCAAGATCCTACTTGCCGATAATGCTCAAAAAGAAGTAACAGTACTTATGCCTTACACAGAGCCTAAAAAGGCTTTAGAAATACTTGCTAAGTATAAAATAACTAATAATACTTAAAAATTTTTTAGCATAAATTTATATGCATGTTCTATTATTGTTTCTATATTGTTGTATTTTGGTTTCCAATTTAAAGTTTTTTGCAATTTAGAAGAATCTGCTACTAAAATAGGCGGATCCCCTGCACGCCTATTAGCATTTTCTACTTTGAAATCTTTTCCTACAACCTTTTTAGCAGCATTGATTACTTCTTTAACAGAAAATCCACGTCCATAACCACAATTAAATATATCTGACTTGCCGGATTCAAATAAATAATCAATTAATTTTAAATGTATATCTGCCAAATCCATAACATGTATATAATCCCGTATAGCAGTACCATCGTGTGTTGGATAATCTGTACCATAAATCTGCATTTTGGGACGGATACCTAAAGCTGTTTGAAGTACAATTGGAATTAAATGGCTTGTAGTGTTATGTTTGTCTCCAATTTTTAAATCTGGACTTGCACCTGCAACATTAAAATAACGCAATATTCCATATTGAATACTATAAGCAACAGAAGCATCTTTAATTAGCTCTTCTGCCATAAGCTTACTTTTGCCATAAGGATTAATAGGTTTTAAAGGAGCATCTTCTGGTATAGGCACTTTTTTAGGATTACCATATACAGCTGCAGTAGAAGAAAATATCAACTTATAAATACCAGCATCTCGCATAGCTTTTAGTAAGTTAAGTACTCCCATTGTATTAACTTCATAGTATTCTAGTGGTTTTTCTACACTCTCGGGCACAATTATAAGTGAAGCAAAATCTAAAACAATATCTGGTTTAAATTTTTTTATAGCTTTATATAATTCTTCGTAATTACGTACATCTCCCTGTATAATATTGCCGTACAAAACAGCATCTTTATGGCCATTACTTAAATTATCAAAAACTAAAATTTCTGCATCTTTTATTTGCTCTCCAATAAGTTTTACTACATGCGATCCTATATATCCTGCACCTCCAACAATAAAAAATTTTTTCATGTTTGTTTATTTTTATATTAATTGTTGCAAATATTTATATGTATCTTGCCAATTTTTTACTTTAACAACATCGAAGCCAGCTTCATATACAGAATAATCGTTACCACCTTCAAAAATACTATCTCCAAAAAATAAGACACTATCTTTAGGAATCCCTAAAAATTCTACTAAACGCCCTACGCCCATTCCTTTACTAATTCCTTTTTGCATAATATCTATAGTTGTAGAACCACCTATTTGTATATGATATTCTGGTAATAAAGGTTTAAGGGCTTCCACAATTAATTTACGCTTAGTTTTATCTGGATCAAAAGGTTTTTTCTTTTCTACAGGTGCTTCTTGGCCAAGGGCAGAAAAAGCAACCGTAGTTTCTCTGTATTCTAACTGCTCCCCATATGTTTGTTTTGGGATAAAATCAAATTGACGGAGTACTTTATCAAAAACTTCTTTAATACGTTTAAATTCTTTTAAAGAAATTTTTTTAGCATAAACCTGTATATAACAAGGACACTCGGGGGCTGTATAATTATTTTTTGCAAAAAACTTTGTATCAATAAAATAAAGTGCTGCACCTACAGTTGGAGAAAAATAAATATTTTCTAAAGGCTTAAGTGAATTTGAATCCTGCAAAAATTCTTTTATTATTGGACTAATAGTATTTGCAACCATTAAAGAATATTTTCCACCACTAATAAAATGAATTTTATATTTTAAAATAAGCTTTGCAAATAATTTTACCATCTTTTCCGGCATTTTTTGTTTGCTTTCTGCAACAGTATCATCAACATCAAAGGAAAGGAGGATGTATTGTTTGGTGCTATCTTGCAGCATGTAAATATTGTAGCAAATAAATTTTGCTCATACATTTATTTGTTGTTATAATCGTTCAATGGAGAAAGTACGTAACTGGGGACTTGTTGTATTAGCTATCTTCAGTATATTTACCCTAAAAATTCCACGAATCAAAGCTGCCAATGTTTTACACCCACCTGCAAAAAGAATCATTATAAAATTAAAAAATTCAACCAATCCCCAAAATGCTTATTTACAAGTTAATAAAATACTATCTTTAAAAACGTTGGGGTCGTTTAATTCTATAAGCTCAAATAAATTAGGCCGGCTCAGCAA
>JALVLD010000158.1 GCA_027033525.1 Candidatus Dojkabacteria bacterium | reverse complement strand
AATACATACCTGTATTAGAATCTGTTGAAAACCTAAAAGCCGGAGAAGACGCAGTTCCTCCTGCTGCCACAAAACGAGTAGCTCTTACATTACCTACAACCTGCAATTTATTCACAGGACTACTTGTGCCTATACCGATATTTCCGCTCCCGGCAAAAATAAGATTATTCCCACCCAAATTAACAGTTCTTAAACTGGTTAAGGTCCCATCAGATTTATAAATGTTGGTATCTAAAGTAGCTGGGTTGACCCACGACAAATTACCTGCCCCATCAGTTTGCAATAAATAACCATTCCCGCCATCGCTTCCAGGCAGTGTCCAAATAGTATTAGACGCCACATCGCTAGGCGCTTTAAAACCCACATAATCTTCTTGATCTGCCACCCATTCATGTAGTCTTAATTCTCCATTAAAGAAGTCGAAAGAATCCTGACTTTTATCTAGGCCAAACGAAAAGTGATCATACGCCCAATCCCAGTCCCCAAAAGTAACTATTAAATCGTTATTGGCTAAGGATCCCATTGCCCTAAAAATATTTTCACCATCCTGATCTCTGAATGTAGCTATATTTAAATAATCCGGGCTTGCAGCAACAGCAAATGTAGAAGGTTCGGAGGTACCAGGGCCCACCTGCAAAATAGAAACTAACGAATTTGTGCCAATTCCTATACCGACATGTCCATTATTATCAATAACAAAACGCTCTGTGCCAGCTGTTTGCATTCGAATATAATCTTCATCTGGATGGGCTTCCACTTGAATACCTGTATCTGCATCAGCATCAAATATAGAAGTCCCAACATGAGAATTCACATAACCAACAGTAGCTAATGCTAAAGGTACATGGCCTGTAGGATGATTACTTAATAAAGCCTGGTCTACAGGAGCGTTTATTTCTAATCTTCCATTTTTATAAATACTCAACGCATTATGTCTATCAGCAGCTTGATATCCTGTTCCATTACCTACCACAAATAAATAATCTGTGTCTACCCATGTATTAGGAGACTGGCTATTATCCACTACATTAAAACGACCAACAGCAGTCATCATATAAGAGTTAGCAACAGTATCATTAAGCGCTACTGCATCATTTCCGCTAGCTTCAGAATAATACCCTGCCGCTAGGGAATACTGCCCGCTAGCTTTGGCTCTATAACCAAAAGACGTGGAACCATAGCCGGTTGCTTCTGTATCATTGCCCCATGCTGTAGCATAAGTATTATTAGCTATTGTTGATCTACCAAAGGCAGTTGCATATGTACCACTCGCTAATGTATCAGACCCAAAAGCAACAGAATACGCGCCAGAAGCTACCGTATTATTACCAAAAGCAAGAGATCTTATACCAGTGGCTTGAGTATTATAACCAAACGCTGTGGATTCATCTGCAGTTGCTTGGCTTTTCATGCCCCAAACAAAAGCTCTCCTTCCAGAAACTGTGTTTTGCTGGCCTAATACGGCACTTGCATAACCACTTGCAGTATTTTGATATCCTCCAGCAAAACTATAGCTACTACTTACACTTAAATAACGACCCAGAGCAGCGGAATATACATCGTTAATATTATTATTCCCCCCTAATGCAACAGAATAATTTCCAGAAACTATATTATTACGCCCGCTTGCCAGGGTACCTAGTCCAACATTAGAATCATCCCACTCGTGACCGTCGGCAAGGCCTATTCTTAGAGCATTTTTACCTGCATTAAACAAAATGCCGGAGAATGTCCCAGGATTAATAAAATCACTAGGATTATAAGTGGAAAATATAACATTGCCATGGTTATCTATAGCACTCCGTTGATTTCCATATGTATAAAACCGAATATAATCTTCATCCGAGGTTGCCTCAAGGTCTATACCTGTATCAACATCTGTATCCCATATAGAATGGTAAACTGGTAAATTAATGGTATTTACGGTACCGCTTTCATCAGTAAAAATCAATGTATTTCCAGACAAGGACAGGCTTGTAATTGTTTCGTTTATGGGAGTTACCATACCCTCCTCATTCGTATAATCGGCTATTTTATGGCCAGATACTGTATTTGTTATAGTTGTAATAGTTTCTGAATTAAAGGAGCTTGGAGATACCCATTCAAAACTGTTATTTATAGCATCGTATTGCAGCAACCACCCATCAGCTGGTGCGTTTATACTATGTAAATGCACAGGATAAACATTATTATGCGCAATATATTCCTGAGTTATGCCACTATGCTTTAGCGAAATAACGCCGGTATTAGAATCAAAAACAATAGGACTCTGCGCTGATAAAGCATTATATACTCTACTGTCTGTATAATACAAATGATCCCCCTCTGCTATGTTATCCGTTGTCAACATACTGACGATATTCCACACAATAGGTGTAACACGAGAGCGCTTAAAGTACAAATTCTGAGTACCTTCTGGTAAATCATCCGTATTTGCAGGCCCTGTTAATATTCCATTCTCCACTTTTATTACACCAGTTGCATTAATATCTAAATTATTTTCTCTTGAGCTTTCTTTTTGCTCAGGCTTAGGTATTTGAGTCACATTTTGAACTGCCACCGGCTTACGAAACCACCAAATAATAAAGGCAAACAATATGAATATCACCAACAGAATACCAGTAC